>DAOUID010000192.1:0-7923 GCA_034428315.1 Dehalococcoidia bacterium | reverse complement strand
TCGGTCGTGTCGACGTAGCGGCTGATGTTCAGGTTGTAGTCGTTGGCGGCGATCTCCTCCAGATCCGCAACTTGGGCGAAGCGCTCGATCTCCTCGAAGTCGCGGAAGGCCTCGACGATCCGCGTCCAGTGCTCTTTCTCCAGGTAGTTCTGGGCCTTGCCCGCACGGAAGTAGTCCTCCTGGGCGGCGTCGATGAAGAGCACCTTTCCGCGCCGCTCGGGAGGCTTGCGCTTGTTCAAGATGCAGACGGCCACGGGGATGCTGGCGCCATAGAAGAGGTTGGGCGCCAGCCCGATTACCGCCTCGAACAGGTCGGCCTTGAGGATGCCCTGGCGGATGGTCCCCTCGGCGCCTCCGCGAAAGAGGATGCCGTGCGGCATCACCACGCCCACCATCCCTTCAGGGTTGGTGACGGCGAGCATGTGCTGGAGGAAGGCGAGGTCGCCCTTGGTCTTGGGCGGGATCGCGCCGTAGCGATCGAAGCGGTGATGGGGGTCGTTGGGGGCGAAGTCGCGTCCCCACTCCTTCAGGCTGAAGGGGGGATTGGCGATGACCCGGTCGTAGGAGTACAGGGAGCCGCGCTCGTCGCGCAGCTGCGGCTCGGCAATGACGTCGCCGCCCTCGTAGCGGGCGGAACGCAGGCCGTGGAGGAGCAGGTTCAGCTTGCCGATGGCGAGCGTCCCGAGGTTGCGCTCCTGGCCGTGCAGCACGAGGTTGCGGGGGTTGCCGCCCTGCCTAGCGACGTGCTGGGCGGCGTAGATGAGCATGCCCGCGGACCCGGCTGTGGGGTCGCAGATGCGCATCCCTTCCGCCGGTTCCAGCAACTCGACGATGAGGCGCACAACGGAGCGGGGCGTGTAGAACTCGCCGCCCTTCTTGCCGGCATCGTCGGCGAACTTGCTGATGAGGTACTCGTAGGCCTCGCCCAAGGTGTCGGCAGCACCATGCTCGCCCTCAGGGGTGAGGTTGGCGTCGCTCAGGTCGAGGGCGTCGAAGTGACGCAGCAGGCTGGCGATGATGCGGTCGCGGCTGCCGGGACCGCCGAGCTTGGACTCGTCGTTCCAGTTGGTGTTGCGCAACACGCCATCGAGGCGCGGGGCGTTCGCCTCCTCGATCTCGGCGCTGGCGCGGTTCACGACCTCACCGAGGTTCATCGAGTGGCGGACGACCTCACTCCAGCGGGCCTCGGGCGGCAGGTGGAACTCGTGCTCGTCGGGGTCACGCTCGGCGACTTCACGCGACACGCCAGCGCGAACGGACCCCTCCACCTCTTCGGCGAAGCGGTCGGAGAGCCGCTTCAGGAAGAGCATCGAGAAGATGTAGTTCTTGTAGTCGCTGGAGTCGATCTGGCCGCGGAGGATGTCGGCGGCGCCCCACAGCTTAGACTCGAGCTCGGTGGTCGTAAGGGGCATCGCTAACTCCTTCCAGTGTCCGGCGCGGCTGCGCCAATAATGGCGTCCCGAAGGACATCGTGCCTCACGCGTACCGCCTCAAGGGCAGCCTCGCGGGAAGCCTCAGTGGCCTCGATGAGATCGGCGAGGCGTTTCAGTTCGCCTGCTGACGGAACGGCAACCCGCACTTCGCCGAGTGCCCTCGCGGACAGTGTCGGCAGCGACGTGGCAGTGAACCTGGAGGACACCTCCGCGCGGCCGCGCGTCGAAGTCAGGTAGTACCAGAGGAGGTGCGCCAAGCCGGTCCCCGGGTCCGGTGCACGCACGACGAGCAGCGTCGTCGCCGCCACAGTGCGGCTAACCTCCGGTGGCACCAGCGCCACCTTCACTGCCGGCGACCGCGCAGTCACGAGGATGTCGAACGGCTCAAGGAGGTGCGCCTCAGTTCGCACACCCCGCCTCACCCCAATCTCGCGCAGTCCCTCAAAGGACAGGCGATCGTCGACAATGTCGGAACTCTCGACGACGCGGAGCCGCCAGTCCCCTGGCTGGGCACCGGCCCCACGCCCGGCCATCGTGAGTCCTTGCCTGACATCAGCGAGACCGGATAGCATTCTCATATGGCCATTCTAGAGTGGCTTCGAGAAAAGTCCACATGTATTAGTGGTGTTCCTTCCATTCTGGTTGGGCGACTTCCCTCTTTGCGTAAGCTGCTGACACCGGCGCTGGCGTGGCTCAAGCGGGTTAGCGTGAGAGTTCGACACGCCCTACTCGATCCGGTAGTCCTCGTCGCCGTAGTTCTCGTGGCGGCCCTTGTTGTCGTGCCACTCGAGGCGCCCCCTCTCACCTGGCTTCCTGCGCCGAAGGACGCACTGTCGCTCCTCGGACCGCTCCTCGGCGCCCAAGCCGCAATCGCTGCCTTGACCCTTGCCGTAACGCTGTTCGTAATGCAGGGCGTTAGAAGCCGCGAGGATACGGACGAGCGGGTATACAGCGAGTACGTCAGGCAATCCCGTGTGCACCTAGTCTTCAGGGGTAGTCTCATCGCCCTAGGAGTCACAGGTGCCGTGCTTCTGGCGGAGAAGTTCATCAGCGAATCCCCGACAGCAAACGCGGCGACGCCCGGTCTGCCAAACCTCGCCCTACTGGCGGCACTGGCGTTCTTTGGCAACCTGGGACTCGCGGCCGTGCTCTTTGAGAAGGCAATGCGGCTGGCCCGACCAGATCAGTGGCAGGCTCTTCGACTCGAAGTCAACAGGCGAGACGTGCGCGAAGCCGTTCAGTCTTTCCTTAAGCGGAACCGCCGCGCTGCTGCCTCTCAGGGAGCGGACGAACCCACCTGGGACGACTGGTTCCCCGACCCAGAGGAGGGTTCAGCCAACGAGGCCGTCCAGTCCCTACTGGATGACGCGCGAAGAGCCATGGACGAGCGGCGGCTGGGCCAGTTCAAGCGCTCTATCGAGTCCGTCAAGGAACTTGTCACTTATGCGATGGATGAAATCGAGAGCGAAGGTCTCAACTGGAGTCCCCCAGGTTCACAACCTCAGTGGCCACCCCTCCGGGAGTTGGGCAGCAACCTCTACTCGTTCCGCGAAGAGGTCATCCGCCGGGGCGATCATGACTACGTCAGAGAGATACTAATCCTCGACCACTGGTTCCTGACTACCGGGATGCGCCGCCGCTGTGGGGAGCTGTTCACTGCCGCACTCGAGGGGTACCGGTCGAATTACGAGATCGTCCGCCGGGTCGGCAGCAGCGAGTCGTTGGAGCTGTTCCGTGATCGCCTCTGGCAAGTGGCCGACGGCGTCATCTACGGTACGCCCCCAGATGAGGTGTTTCCCTACGCCAAGCAGATGGTTTGGCATCAGGAACAGCTGCTGTCGGACGCCCTGCACGCCAACCAGCCAACCGACTACGAGCAAATCCACGAGGGCTTTGCGCACTTGCTTGAGACCGTCCGGTTTCACTGGGAGGTCGACAACTGGCCACCCCCTGAGTCGGCGGCGCTGCTGGAGGACTTGCAGCAGGACTACCGAGTCGCGCTAATGGGGCTCGGTGGGCGTGCGGTGTTGCTTGCTGAGTCCGGCAGGATCGCCGACGCGCACCCGTACGTCGCTGTGGCCCGCGAGGAGAACGACCGGCCCGAGAAGTTGGCGGACGACTTGGCTCGGGCACTCGCCGATGTACAGCGGAGAAGCCTCTCCCAGTGGTCCCAGTGGGAGATGGAGGGTGCCAGGAGCGGCGAAGCGCGTTCGGTCTATCCAGAGCAGTACCCGCTGACGTTCTTTGCGGTGCTCCTTCTGCAACTCGCTTCTGAGCCCATCGGGGATCTCTATCTGCACGGGCGTGCCAGCAAGGTACTCCGCTGGTTTGAAGCGAATTCACGACGGCTAGAACCCCACGTTGTCCCTGACTCCGAGACGGGGATGGAAGAACGCCGCAACGAGGCCCTGGCCGCTCTACGCGAGGCTGTGAAGCGAGATGAGGTGGCTGAGGAAAGTGAAGTGATCCGTTGGCCTCTCAGCGACGACAAGATCGAGACCTTCGCCCGGGAAGTCCGTGCCTCGGCGAACGAGGCCAACTTCATCTCACGGTTCTTTGAGCGCGCGGGGGCGCTCCTGTACGTCTCCAGCGACGGTGAAGATGCCCCACAGTGGTTTGGTCGGCGACCTGCGTTGATGGGAAAGGGCTTCTTTGCCGAAGTACCGGAGGACTCCCCGACTCATTACAGCCCGCCACACGGCAGTTCGTGGGGAAGGGGGCACGCCAACGACGTGCTGCAACTGCTTTGCGAGACCCTGGACGAAGCGCCCACCAGAAGGGCTGCACTGGATGCTCCTGGGACGCTGCTACAAGCGATTGACAACGCAGTGGAAGAACTCGGGCCGACCGGCGAGATTGTTGTCGTATTGGCTGGAGACTGGATAGACATCCTTGTGGACCTCGAGCTTCAGGAACACGAGGGATACGAGCCTTGGCGACGACGAAGGGATGCCAACCGCGACGGTGAACTCGGAAGGTACCACGGTCATCCAGTCATCCAGGGGAGAGTCGACGGCGAGAGACGCGTGTACGTCGTTGAGCCCGATGCGTGGGGGAGCTTCATGCGCGCGCAGGTCGATGGGGGCCAGGACCTGCGCGTGGAAGTCGAGCCTATCTCCGCGGAGCGAGCCCAAGAGCTCCTGGTTGCGAACCCAGACTACTTCCCCGACGAGCCAGACCAGGCATCAAAGCTGCGAAAGCTCCAAGCACAAGTTGTCGTAACCGTCGCCGCTCGCATGGGGCTTCGGGTCAACGATCCCTCCCGCGCCCGCCGCATCGTGGCCTCTCGCTGATCGTGGCGCCTCAACGCTCGGGAAGCGCTCTTGCCTACGACCTAGCCGAGACTTGCCGCTCGGCGAGGACGAGCTCGACCGAAAGCAGCTGCGGGCGCCTCCGTTGAGTATTGCCACCATCTTCGGAGCATATTGAATCCACGGTCCTGGGACGAATTCGTTGAACACCGAAGCCTGGATGGCTGGTCCTCGGATGCTGCCGTAGTGACGATGGAAGCGTGTCGGCTTGTCCAGCTCAGCGTGGACGATCCTGAAAGAATCTGAAGGACACCCGGATGATGCTCTCGATAGCGTCGATCATGGCGTTGAGGAAGGGCATCAAGAGATACTCGCCGTCTAGTCTAAAGTCCGGGGTAGTGGAAGGCCTTGCGAATACTGCGCCCCCCTCGCCCGTTTCGTACATGAAATACCCCTCGTAGTTGTCTTGCTTCTCGATCTCGGCGAAGTGAATGTCCAGGCCTGTGCAGTCCCTCAAGGTCAGCAGTTGCCTGTGTTTGCTTTGCCCTGTCATGTCTCGTAGTACTCCCAGCATTCCCCCTTCACGGAAGGGTTGGCACCGCTCCACCAAGACATTTTGCTCGGGTGTCAGGTACCGCAGCCGGTTCTTGACTTGCCGCTTGAACTCGTCCTCGTCGTCAGCGATGACGAACTGTGGTGCACGCACGTTCAAGTCCGGAGCGTTTATCCGCGAGAGTTGAAGAACCAGATAGTCCAAGGCTGCTCGGAGCCCTCCAGAATCTCGATGGTAAGGACCTGCGGGCGACCACTCACGTTGCTCGCGTCAGGCTCTCTGAGTTGAACGCTGTATGCACCATCATCATCCCAGCCCACCAACATGCCTTCGATGTAGCGGTACAGGAAGATGTCCAGTTCATTCCCCAGAGCCACATAGCGCTCGCGGGCAACCGCGATCCGCACCATCGCGTCTTCTAGTTCGGGAGGCGGCTCACTTCGTGTGGTTGCCATCGGCTGCACTCCCCTCAACTGTCAATGACGCAGCCGGAGCCCACCGCGATCTCCCTTGGAAGGATCTGTTCCAGCTTCTGACGGGCTGGCATCTCAATGGCCGCGCCGGTCAGTGATGGAGTCGTCGCCTGCCGGGCTGCTTCGCACTCCCTGAAGTCCTTTGAACTGAACGTCGGGCTCATCCGTCAACCCTGCCTGAACAAAGCTAGAGTGGGCTCTTTCGGTCTTCTGTCGCCGTGGCACGTGCACTCGCACACCGAGGATCTCACGGGCGGGCCGGCGAGTCACTACCACGCGCTCTGCCCGCCGAGGGACGACATGTAGACAGGCATGCGGAGTGTCGCGGACTCCGAGTCCTGGCAAGGCGTGTGTCGGGCCGGCCGCTACGCGCACTGCGCCAGAAAGACTTGCGTCACGGCCGTCACGAGCGCCAAGCCGAGCACTGCCCACGTGAGCCTCGTGGTTCTTCGTTGTAGGCGGATACTCTCCTCTGATGCGAGGAGGGTGCCGTACTGCAGGACACGGTCCCGCACCGAGCGATCGGCCTCGCAGAGCCAGCCGGCTTGATTCCCAATGACAAATCTGAGGTGTTCACCCAGCGTCGTATCAGCAGGGGAAGCCCCAGGCCGCGTCATCACGAACTCGTCGGGCTCATCCCAGAGCCAGTGGTCCCCCTCGCAAATGTCCCGGAGCTCCGATGCTACAGCCGACAGATCGATTCTACGCAGCATCCCTTCGCGCAAGTTGTCGAGAGCCTGTTCTACGGAGCCGCGAGCAGGAACAACCTCGTTGAGCAGCTCTTGCGTGTATAGATTGACCAACGGAACAACAGCCCATGCTGGCAGGACCTCCCACAACGCTTCATCGACGGCGTTGACGAGGTCATGCCGTTGGAGTTCATCACCATCCTTGGAGATGGCACGTAGCGCTTGACTGTTCCCTACCAACAAGGGATGACTAGGCGACTCGCTCGAATTGAGGTGCAGGCTCTGGAGCCTGCCATGGCTCCAGGCATCGAATCCCAGCCTGAATCCGATGAGATTCAGGTACGACCGGAATGACGGCCTCTTCTCAGCCTTGAGCGTTAGTGGATGCGCTGCCTCGGACGTCACGAATTCCCAGGTAGGAATATCGCGGCGCGGCTCGGAGGAGAACACGCCGGGCAACCATTGAGCGAACCAGGCCGCAACCTCACCGCCCAGGGCCTCCCGCGCTTCTCCAAGTTCCATGGACTTCTGCGAGTAGGGATCAAGTAGCGAGTCCCGGCCATCACGAGAAACGACGTAGGACGCCTTCTGCTCCCACAGAACCCGGTTCATCTTCTCCACAACATCTTCTCGGATGACGAAGCAAACCGTCACCGAGAATAGAGAGGGGGTTATTGCCGAGATGCGGGCCTGCGCATGCTCCGCGCTCTGCGGGAGATCAGGGACGCGATGGGACAGCAGGAAGGCAGGGGACTCATCAGTGGTCAGCACCCCCAGGGGGAGCGAAGCACCGCTGTGGCGATGTCGGCTCAAGTCCCTTAGCCAGACGATTGGGTCAGGATGCGCGGTGCTGGTATCACTTCTTCCCCAACCCATCCGGAGGAGCCCTGCCTCCAGTCCGTCGATGTAGGCGGGCGTGAAGAACTCAACTCCCCAGATACAGGGGCGGTCGATCTGCTCGTCCGCCGGGGGTGCAGACTCTTCGTTTCGACGCCTGTCCCGGTCGGGAGAGATACGGCTCTCAAGGGGGGAGGGTGACGTGGGCTCCGGGGACCGCAGTACCTCCGCGAGACGCGAACGAAGCAGGTTGGCGAAACTGGTGAGCATCGTGTGTCGGTGGGGGAGGTGCTACCCAACCAACGGTAGCACACCGTCCACTCAGCCCATGCGCCCCTCGTCGGCACCCCCACGTGGCCGCATCAGTTCACCTGCTCCGCTCAGTTATTTGGAGCATCCCTAACGGGGCCGACGCCCCCTGTTCACCTCGCTACATCGGCCCCCTGCGTTGGCGGCGGCGCCAGCGCCGAAAGCGAATGAACAACCAGATCGACTCGATGTCCTTCTCGGGGAGGTGGGCGAGTTCAGGACCACGGTGGTGCCAACGGAAACGTCAGGATGAAGGTTCTCGATTTTGTCCCGTCTGGTGGAGCCCACCGGCTCCGTGATCGTCTCATCCGTTCAGGCGCCGCTGGGAGCCCTGCCCGGTATCCCGGTCGGGTAGAGAAACCTGCCATCTCCCTTAGG
>DAOUID010000191.1:0-2651 GCA_034428315.1 Dehalococcoidia bacterium | reverse complement strand
GCACAGCTCGGCCGCCTCCCGCAGGCCTCGCGGTCCCAGCGCCTGCGTGGTGATGGTGAACGCCAGCGCGATGAGCGCCTGCGCCGTCGAGATGTTCGAAGTGGCCCGCTCCCGCCGGATGAACTGCTCGCGCGCCTGCAGCGTGAGCACGTAGCCGGTGCGCGGCTCGCCCGAGCCGTCAGGTGGCGCGTACAGCTCCTTCGTCCTCCCCACAATGCGCCCCGGCATCTGCCGCATGAAGGGCGATCGCGCCGCGAACAGACCGAGCGACGGTCCGCCGAAGCCCGGCGCCCCGGCCAGGTCCCGGCCTTCCCCCGTGACGATGTCGGCGCCCGCCTCGCCCGGCGAACGCAGGAGCCCCAGCGCGAACGGGTCGGCGACCGTGACCAGCAGCACGCCCGCGGCGTGCGCCGCCTCGGCCAGCGGCTCCAGGTCCACGATCGCGCCGAGGAAGTCCGGTTGCTGAACCACGAGGCAGGCGTGTTCCTCGTTCACGTCCCCGGCCGATGTCACGAGGTCGACCCGCAGCCCGGCGCCCCGCGAGTAGGTGCGCACCACCTCGGCCGTTCCCGGGTGGATCGGTTTCAGCAGGGCCACGGCCTCGCGCTTCGTGGCGCGCACCGCGAGCAGGCAGGCCTCGGCGGTTGCGCTGGCCACGTCGTAGAGACCCGTGTTGGAGACGTCCATCCCCGTCAGCTCGCAGACCACCGACTGGTATTCGAAGGCGGATTGCAGGGTCCCCTGGCTGATCTCGGGCTGGTAGGGCGTGTAGGCGGTCACGAACTCGGAGCGGGCGGTCAGGTGGGCCGCGATGGCCGGGATGGAACGGCGGTACGCCCCCGCGCCCAGGAAGTTTGGCCGCGCCGGGTCGGCGTTCTCGCCTGCGCGCTCCTCGAGCAGCGCGATCAGCTCCGGCTCGGTCAGCGCCGCCGGCAGGTCGATCGCCGGATCACGGAAGGCGGCGGGCAGGTCGGAGAAGAGCGCGTCGAGGTCGGCCACGCCGACTCGCTCCAGCATCCGCGCGCGGTCGGCCTCCGTGGCCGGGATGTACGGGTGGGGCGCCCCACCGTTCCCCCCGCCGTCCGCCCCACGCTCTGCCGGCGTCGCCAACGCTAGTGCTCCGGAATCTGCGCGCGGTACGCGCCCGCGTCGAGCAGGCTCTCGAGCTCGGCTTCGTCCGACATGCGCAGGCGGACCATCCAGCCCTCGTCGAAGGGCGACGCGTTCACGAGTTCGGGCTGGTCCTCCAGCGCCGCATTCGCGGCCACGACCTCCCCGCTCACCGGGGCGTACAGGTCCGAGACGGTCTTCGCCGACTCGATCTCGCCGCAGCGCTCCCCCGCCGTCACTGCTTCCCCTTCGCCGGGAAGGTCCAGGTAGACCACGTCGCCCACCTGGTCCTGGGCGTAGTCGGTGATCCCCACCGTGACCTCGTCCGGACGCTCGTCGTCGCGGCGCAGCCACTCGTGGTTCGGCGTGTAGAGCAGGTTCTCGGGGGTCTCGTGGTCCATCGTCAGGAGTCCTTCGGTTTTCTGTAGAACGGGCGCCGCACGACCTCGACCGGAAGCGCGCGGCCGCGAACATCGACCTCAAGCATGACGCCCGCCTTCGCCAGCCGCACGGGAAGGTAGGCCATGCCTATTCCGAGGCGCAAGCTGGGGCTGAAGGCGCCGCTGGTCAAGTGGCCGACTTCCTCCCCGCTGTCGGGCTCGCGCACCGCGAATCCCGCTCGCAGCACGCCCCGGTCCCGCGCCGCGAGGTGCGCCAGCCGCCGCGTCCGCGGCTGCTCCTTCGCGGTGGCGAGCGCGTCGCGACCCGTGAAGGGCGCGCCGTCGTCGAGCGTGACGGCGAAGCCCAGCCCCGCCTCGTACGGGTGCGTACTCGCGTCGATGTCGTTGCCGTGGAGCGGGAGCGCCGCCTCCAGCCGGAGCGTGTCGCGGGCGCCCAGGCCCGCCGGAGCCGCTCCCCCTTCGATGAAGGCGTCCCAGAGCGCCGCCGCCTGCTCGGCCCCCACGATGCACTCCCCGCCGTCCTCGCCCGTGTACCCGGTGCGGGCGACCAGCAGCGACGCGCCGTGCCACTGCAGCTCGGCGCAGTCGCGTTGTTCCAGCGCCATGAACCCCTCGCCCAGGACGCTCCCCAGCAGGGCCACCGCCTCGGGTCCCTGCACGGCCAGCATCACCGTCTCGGGCGTCACCTCCGACGCCGCATCGCCGGCGACGGTGCGAAGGCGCTCGAAGTCCTCGTCCGCGTTTGCGGCGTTGTGGATGACCAGCCAGCGCTCGCCGGGCAGGTGGTAGATGAAGATGTCGTCATCGATGCCCCCTGCCTCGTTGCAGTAGAGGGAGTAGTGCGCCTTCCCGACGGGGAGCGTGGTCACGTCGAACGTGGTCACCGAGCGCAGCTGCTCGGCGGCCTGGGGGCCCTCCACCCACGCGCGCGCCAGGTGCGAGACATCGAAGACTCCGACACCTTCCCGCACGGCCTGGTGTTCGCCCACGATGCCCTCGTACTGGAGTGGCATCTCCCATCCGGCGAAGGGCGCGAATCGCGCACCCAGCGCCTCGTGGCGCTCGTGAAGCGTGAGCCGGGTGAGCGTGGGGTTTCCGCCGGAGTCGTCGTGTCCAGCCATGCTGCGACTGTAGCCCACG
>DAOUID010000190.1:0-1924 GCA_034428315.1 Dehalococcoidia bacterium | reverse complement strand
AAGAAGGCCGCGGAGTGGACCGCCGAGGAGATGGCGCAGCGCGTCGAGGCCGCCGTCGGTGTACTTGAAGCGGCCGCTCGCGCCGTCCCCGACGACCTCCTGGAGGTGCGCCAGGAGGGGCAGGAGTGGAGCCCCCTCGAGTGCATCCGGCACGTCGCAGAGGTGAACCATGGCACGGCCACCCGCGTGCGCGGCGTTGTCTCGGAAGGCGCCCTCCCGGAGGACATCCCGCCGGTGCCGCAGACCCGGGAGGACGTGCTCTCCACTCACGCCGGAGTCATCGCCGGAACCTTGAGCGCCGTCCGCGAAGGGAACGCCGACCCCGACGCCGAAATCGTCTGGCTGCACCCCTTCCTCGGCGACCTCAACTGGAAGGAGTGGCTCCTCACCCTGCGCGTGCACTCCCTCGACCACGCCAACCAGTTGGAAGCCCTCCAGCACCCCGCCTGACCGATGCCCGACGGCGACGAGGCCGTCCGCTTCCTCGACATCCTCACCACGGCGTCGAGCGTCGCCCACGCGCGCGCGGCCGAGGTGGTCCTCGCCGCGCACATGCTCGAAGCCATCGATGTGCTCACCGGCGTGGCGGAGCCGGACACAGCCGACGCTCCCGTCTCCCCGCTCGGCCACCGTCGCGCCGATCTCTCCGTCGCCCCCGCCGTCCGCGAGTTGACCCAGCGCTGGTTCGCCCGCCTCGGCGGCGCGCCGGAAGCCGTCCTCGGCGCGGTCGAGCTCGGCGAGCTCCGGGCTGAGCTGGGGTCGCTGACTAGGTCGTAATCGGGCGCGCCTGGAGCAGGAACATCGTCCCCGAGTCGTCGTAGGCGAACTCGATGTCGACCGGCTGGCCGTACTCGCGCTGGACGGCGTGCGCCGTGTCGACCACTTCCTCCACCTCCGCGTCGCTGATCGAAGGGAGGGAAACCAGCTCGGGAGGAACGGGCGCCCGCTCGGTTCCGGCGTCGGTCAGCCGCACCTGTTCGCCCTTCTCGCTGATGGCGCGTTCCCGCACCTCCCCGCCCGGCCCGACGATGAACGAGTCGGGCGTGACATAACCCGAGACGACCGCCTCCCCCAGGCCCCACGACGCGTTGATCAGCACCTCGTCCGTCGCCCCCGTCATCGGGTTCTTCGTGAAGGCGACCCCGCTCGATCGTGCCCGTACCACCTGCATCACGACCACCGCCATTGCCTCCCCCGCGTGGTCGATGCCCCGGAACGTCCGGTAGTGGACGGCCCGCTCCTGCCAGAGGCAGCGGTAGCAGTCGAGCAAGGCGTCCAGGATGGCGTCCTCACCGCGCAGGTTCAGGTAGCTCTCGTACAGCCCCGCGAAGGAGCTCCCGGCGCTGTCCTCGTTCAGGCTGCTGGAGCGCACCGCGAACGTGGCATCGGCGCCGGTGAGCGCCTCCAGCTCCGCCACCGCCTTCGCGATGGCGTCCCGCGTGGCCTCGTCGAGGCTCGAGGTCTCGAGCCGCTCCGCCACGGGCGCGAGCGCTTCGCGGATGGCCGCCATCGGCGTCCGTGCCTCCAGGTCCGCAAGCGGCGCCGTCAGCGAGGCGAGGTCGTGCGCTGCGGCGAAGGCCTCGTACGACTCCGCCGCCACCACGAAGCCCGGCGGTACCGGAAACCCCAGCCCCGAGAGCCGCGCCAGGCTCCCGCCCTTACCGCCAATGCGCCGGTCGGCGCCTCCCGGCTCGTTCAGCCAGACGATCGCATCCGTCACGGCGGTGGAGTCTATCGGCGGCGCTCGTACGGGGTAGCACGGCGCCGGCGACCGTGTCCGGGGACCCTCGTAAGATCGTTGCCGTGGACGCTCTCCCCCAGCCCGACATGGTGAGCCTCGGAGGCGGTGTGCTGCTCATGGGGAGCGAGCGCGGCCGCCCCGATGAGCAACCCGTCCACCGTGTCGAGATCGCGCCCTTCCGCG
>DAOUID010000189.1:0-12488 GCA_034428315.1 Dehalococcoidia bacterium | reverse complement strand
GCGCGCGCTTGTCGCCGGCGAGGGGCCGCCGATCGTGTTCTTCCACGGGGCGATGGGGCTCAACTGGGACCCCTTCCTCGATGCGCTGGCAGAGTCGTTCACGGTGTACGCACCGGAGCACCCGGGCACGACGCCCGGCAACCCCGACGCGATCAAGCCGATCGACAATCTCTGGGACCTCGTCCTCTCCTACTACGAGGTGTTCGACGAGCTGGGGCTCGAGAGCCCGGCCGTCGTGGGGCACTCGTTCGGGGGCATGGTGGCGGCGGAGGTCGCGGCCACGAACCCGTCGCGGGTGAGCCGGCTGGCGTTGATCGACCCGGTGGGGCTATGGCGTGACGACGCGCCGGTGGCGAACTGGATGGCGACAGCGCCGCAGGACCTGGGCCCGTTGCTGTTCGCCGACCCCACGGGCCCGGCCGCCCAGATGATGGCGGCGCCTCCGCCGGATCCGGAGACGGGCATCCAGATGGCGCTGCGAACGACCTGGTCGCTGGCCTGTACGGGCAAGTTCGTGTGGCCCATTCCCGACAAGGGGCTGAAGAAGCGGCTGCACCGCATCACAGCGCCGACGCTCATCCTCTGGGGCGAGCAGGACGGGCTGGTCCCGTCCGTCTACGCGAGCGAGTTCGAACAGGCCATCCCGGACGCGCGGGTGGAGCTGATCTCCGGGGCGGGGCACCTGCCCCAGATGGAGCAACTGGAGCAGACGGCGAGCGCCGTGAAGGGATTCCTGAGCGGGTAGAGAAGATGACGACGTACATCATGCGACGGCTGCTGCTCGTACCGGTGACCTTGCTCATCCTCTCCTTCGGCACGGCCATGATCATGCGGCTCACGCCCGGCGACGTCGTCGACTACCGCCTGCAGAACAGCTACACGCCGGAGCGCGCGGAAGCGCTGCGGGAACAGCTCGGGCTGAACAAGGGCCCCTTCGAGGCCTACTGGGACTGGATTTCCGGCGCGTTCCAGGGGGACTTCGGAAGCTCATTCATCAGCGCCACGCCGATCGTCGATGAGATCAAGCGGCGCTTCCCGGTCACGATCCAGCTGGTCGTGTTGACGGTGCTGGTTCAGGCGATCCTGGCGATCCCCCTAGGGGCGATTGCCGCCGTGAGACAGAACGGGCTGAGCGACTACGCGGTCCGCATCATCAGCGTGGTCGTGCTGGCCGTGCCCAGCTTCGTAATCGCCGTGTTCGCGTTGAAGTTCCCCCCGATCTGGTGGGGCTGGTTACCCCCGCTGGGCTACGTACCGTTCCAGGATGACCCACTGCGGAACATGCAGGTGTATTCGCTCCCGGTTGCGGTGGGAGCACTGGGCCTGATGGCGACACTGATCCGGCTGACCCGTACGGAGATGCTCGAGGTACTGCGCCAGGACTACGTCCGCACCGCACGATCGAAGGGGCTGCGGGCGACCACCGTGATCCAGCGGCATGCGCTCAAGAACGCGCTCATTCCGGTCGTGACCGTGCTCGGGCTCTCTTTCGGGGGCGCGCTCGGGGGCGTGGTCATCATCGAGACGATCTTCAGCCTGCCGGGGTTGGGCGTGTACGCCCTCAACGCGGTCCGGCAAGAGGACTACCTGGTCGTGCAGACGTTCGTGGTCTTCTCCGGTTTCATGTTCGTGATGGTCAACCTCGTCGTGGACCTCGTGTACGCGTGGCTCAATCCGAGGATTCAGTACTCGTGACGGATATCACCACAGACGCTGGCACGCCCAGGGAAGCGCCTCACGTACTTGCTCCTCCGGCCAGTATCTGGCGCAGGCTGGGCAGGACGGCCCGCTCCCAGCCCGTGGGAACCCTGGGCTTCCTTCTCTCGGTGGTCGTAGTCGTGATTGCAATCGCTGGTCCCTACATCGCAACACATGACCCAAACGACGAGAGGCCAAACGACGAGCCCCCGAAGCTGCTCCAGTCGCCATCGGACGCACACTGGTTCGGAACGGATCAGAAGGGAAGGGACTACTTCTCGCGCACGATGGCGGGGGGGCGGATTACCGTAGCGATCGCCGTCATCTCGCTTGCGCTCGGCACGGTCGCGGGAACGCTTATCGGAATGGTCTCGGCGTACGTAAAGCCGCTCGATCTCATCCTCCAGCGAATCATCGACGCGATCCTCGCGCTTCCCGGGCTCTTCCTCATCCTCCTGTTCATCACGGTCTTCGGGAAGGACGTCGACATTCTCATCTATGTGCTTGCGCTGTCGGTGACACCACCCCTGGTCCGGATTGCACGCGCCTCCACGCTGTCCACTCTGACGAACCCCTACGTGGAGGCGGCGGAAGTGATGGGCGCTTCCTCGATTCGCATCATCCTGCGGCACGTGTTGCCCAATATCGCTCCAACGATCGGGGTTATTTTCGCCGTGGGCCTGGGCAACGTGATGTTGATAACCGGCGGCCTCGGGTTCCTCGGGCTGGGAGTGGAGCCTCCCGAAGCGGAGTGGGGTCGCATGATCGCCGACAGTCGTTTGTACATTCCCGTCCATTGGCACATGTTCGTCTTCCCGTCGATTGGCCTGGCACTGGCCGTACTGGGCGTGAACCTGCTGGGTGACTCGCTGCGCGACCTCTGGGACCCGCGACTGCGAGGCACCTAGACCGGGGACCACTCCGCTCAACGGCAAGAGGCCGCCCCGTTGGGGCGGCCTCTCCCGATGATGGACGGAACGGATTCTCGCTACGCTTCCTTCCAGAGGCGCGCGAAGTTGAAGGTCAAGCCGGCCGGAACGGGATCGGCGTGGCCGTGGACGTAGCTGCGGGACACCGGCCAGAACACCAGCTGGGCCGTGAAGGCCTGGGGCGAGTGCTCGATGAGGGCCAGCGACGCCTCCCGGATCGCCTGCGCCCGCTCCTCGGGGTCGAGGGTTGCGCGCTGGATCTCCAGCAGGCGGTCGACCTCGGGATCGGAGAAAGCGGTGCGGTTGAAGGGCGCTCCCGTGTGGAAACGGTGGAAGAGGTAGGTATCGGGGTCGGTGCCACCCACCTCGAGGCCGATGTTCATGACGAAGTTGCCCTGTGCGCGCTCGGCGAAGTAGTCGGCACTGGTCGCCTGCTCGAGCTCGAGGTTGATTCCGAGCTGCTCCACGTCGGCCTTGATGCCGGTAGCGTGACAGGGGCACTGGATGGGGGTGTTGATGGCAATGGTCTCGTCGGCGCCAACCCCGACGCCGGCGGCGTTCATCAGGGCGATGGCGTCGGCGATGTCCTGGTCCTTGTCCTGACGCCAGCCCGGCATCTGGAGGAGCTCCTCCTCCGTGAAGGCCTGGGGCACGAAGTTCTGCGGCACTGGACCCATGAGAACGCCACTGCCAGGACCAAACGGGTTGACGCTGAGCTGGCGATCGATGACGAGGTGGACGGCCTTGCGCACGCGTGCGTCGTTGAACGGCGGTTTCTGCGTGTGCATGTGCGTCTCTTCGATGGCGGAGTGCAGCTTACGGAAGACGTTGATGCGGTCGCCCATCTGGCCTTGCAGCGACTCGGCCTCGGTGAGGCTGAGACCGGTCGTGAAACTGACCAGGTCGACCTCGCCGGCGATGAAGGCGCCCTCGTAGGCCTCGCGCGAGAGGGCAACCAGCTCGATGCCATCGAGGTAAGGCAGCTGCTGGCCGTCCTCGCCCATCTCGAAGTAGTTCGGATTGCGGTCGACCTTGGCGTAGACGCCGGGGTCGAACGTGTTGCGGATGAAGGGACCGGTGCCGAGCTGGTTCTCGTAGAGCTTCATCCCCTCGTTGCCGACGGCTTCCCGCTGCTCACGGTTCACCATGAGGATGGGGTCGTCGGCGAGGAAGCGGAGCATCGGGGCGAAGGGTTCCTTCGTGACGACACGGAAGGTCAGGTCGTCGATGACTTCGATGGTGTCGATCTGATCGAGCTGACCCTGGATGAACTCGGCGTTGTCCTCGTTGAAGCGGTTGATGCCGAAGGCGGCATCCTCGGCGGTGAACTGCCGGCCGTTGGCGGGCGGCAGGTCGTGCCAGTGAATGTTGGGATTCAGCTTGAAGACGTAGGAGAGCTCGTCGGGCTGCTCGGGGAGCGACTCGGCCAGCTCGGCGTGGACGACGCCGGTCCCGTCGTAGTTGAGGATGCGGTTGAAGGTCCGCCCCATGGCGATCGCGTACGTGGTCGCGTGGTTGGTGATTGCCGGGTCGTAGACCTGGTCGCCGGTGACCGGGCTGGCAAGCGTGAGGATGCCACCGCGGGTGATATCGGTGCGCACCGGGGCGGCGGTGGCGGTGGCTTCCGGCTGATCGGCCTGATCGGGCTCGTCGTCGGGAGCCTCGGTGGCATCGGGCTCATCCGGGGCCCGGGTCGCCGTGGGCTCGTCCGGCCTGTCCGGAGCGGCCGTCGGCTGGGGCTCGTCGTCGTCGTCATCGCCGCAGCCGACAAGCACGGCCGTGGCGGCGCCGCCGCCGGCGAGAGCCGTTCCCTTCAGGAACGTTCTGCGCGTGATGGGACGCCTGCGCATGTACCTGGTCCAGTAGTTCTCGGCCATGTTCCCTCCTTGTCGGTCGGGCCGACGCCAGCGATGACGGGCATTCTATGGGATCGGGGCACGGCCCGTGACGTGGAGCGGGGCGCCCGATGGGCGCCCCGCGCTGGTGCGTTGCCGATGACGCTCCGTGTTAGGCGGAGCCGTGGCGCAGGAGCTTGCCGGTCGTCGCGCCCGTGCACTCGCCGTCCACGAACGTCTCCTCGCCGTTGACGAGGATGTGGCGGTAGCCCTCGGGCTTCCGGACGAGGCGCCAGGCGCCGGCCGGGTAGTCGTAGGCCTTCTCCGTCTCACCCATCTCGAGCTTCTCGAGGTCGTAGATGACGATGTCGGCGGGAGCGCCCTCGCGGATCGTGCCGCGATCGCGGAAGCCCGCCGCCAGCGCCGGGTAGGCGCTGAGCCGCCAGTGCGCCTGCTCGAGGTCCATGACCTCGTTGTCGCGCACGAGGAGGGCGAGGAACTCGGTCGGGTAGCGGCCAAGGGTGATGAACTTCGTGTGGGCGCCGCCGTCGGAGACGCCGGGGAGGGCGAAGGCGGAGTTCGCCATCTCCCGCATGGCGCCCATGTCGTACGGACGCGGGGAGGTCACGAAGAGCGCCTTCATGTCGTCCTCGAGGGCGATGTCGAGCATCGCGTCGATGACGTGCTGGCCGCGCTCCTCGGCGGCCTCGGCGACGGTCAGGCCGGTGTACTTCTCGAGATCCGGCTTGTGCACCTCGCCGATGATGAGGTCGTCCATGGAGAAGACGACGCCCTGGCCGGTGCGCTCGGAGTCGTCGTACTCGGCCTTGGCGGCGGCGCGGCGCTCGGGGTCGGCGAGCTTGGCCGCGCGCTCGGGCACGGTCCCGAGGGTCATCTCGCGCCACACGGGGCTGGTGTCGAACAGATTCCACTCCTCGAAGGTGAACTGGAAGTTGTTCTCCGAGGTGAGGGCCTGGCCGAAGACGCGCGTGCCGCGCGCGTTGCAGTCGTCCAGCCACTTCATGGTGTCCTTGTACTGCGGCATGGCGACGCCGTGCTGGTCCATGGCGACGGCCAGGACGTTGTAGATGACGGGGCGGCCGCTCTCGTCGGCCAGCGTCTCGGTGAGCTCGCGGGAGGCGCCGATGCACTGGATGAAGCCACGGCCCACCTCGCGCAGGACGCGGGCGAAGGAGACGAGGTCCTGCTCCTTCATGAGGTTGGTGATCATGAGCGTGCCGTCGTAGTCGCGCTGCACATCGTTGTCGCCGAACTGGCCGGACCAGCCGCAGCCGCCCGCCTCAAGGCCCTCGATCATGAGGCGGCGCATCTCCGCCATCTCCTCGTCGTTGGCGGGGCGGCCCTTGGCCGCCTCGAGGCCCATCACGTACATCATCAGCGGGTTGAGGGGCATGTAGCTGAGGACGTTCACGCCCTTGGGGATGCGGTCGAGGCTGTCGAGGAACTCGGGGTAGGTTTCCCAGTCCCAGGGCATGCCTTCCTGCATGGCTTCCAGGGGAACGGCCTCGTTGCGCGACATGGTGAGCATGGCGCGGTCCTGGTCCTCGGGCTTACAGGGCGCGAAGCCGAAGCCGCAGTTCCCGATGGCGACGGAGGTGACCCCATGCCAGCCGGAGATGGAGCAGTACGGGTCCCAGAAGATCTGGGAGTCGTAGTGCGTGTGCAGGTCGATGAAGCCGGGTGCGACGTTCAGGCCCGTGGCGTCGATGACCTTGCCCGCATCGGAGCTGTGAATCTTGCCGCCGATGCTGGCGACATGGCCGTCCTTGATGCCGATATCGCCGTTGAAACGCGGCGTGCGCTGACCGTCAAAGACCGTCCCGTTCTTGATGACGGTATCGAATTGGGGCATGGCTTCCCTCCCGGGAGATAGACGTAAGCGAATCCTACCGCCGGACTTGCAGCGATTCCAGCGCGAAAGCCGCTCCCGGGAGCGTCCGGGGACGCTTGTGGGGCCACCCGGGCGTGGCTATCGTGCGGCAACACCGAGTCCCCGCGCCGGCCGGCGCGAACAGGAGCGAATCGATGGGCGACGTCTCGGTCCACGAAGCGATTTTCACGACGCGGAGCATGCGACACCTGAAGCCCGACCCGGTACCGCGAGAGGACCTCGAATACATCATCGAGGCGGCGACGATGGCGCCCAGCGCGGGCAACACGCAGATGTGGGCGTACGTGGTGGTGACCGACCCCGACCAGATCGCGAAGATCGGGGCGGCCTACAAGGACGTGGGCGACCGCTACATCCGCGACGGCGTGCTGGCCGACCCGGACATCACGCCGGACCGGCAGCGCGTCTACTCGAAGGCGATGCACAACGTCGAGCACCTGGACCAGTCGCCCGCCATCATCGTGCCCTGCCTGCACGGTCGGGCGCCCGACAACTCCGACATCTCCTCGGGGTTCTTCAGCTCGACGTACCCGGCGGTGCAGAACATCCTGCTGGCGGCCCGCTCACGCGGCCTGGGAACGGTCCTGCTGACGCTGGCGACGGACTACACGCCGGTCAGGCCCGAGGCCACGGCGGAGGTCCGCGACGTCCTCGGTCTGCCCCAGGACGTGACGATCACGGCGCTCATCCCGGTGGGCTACCCGGAGGGCCCGTGGGGCCGCCCCTGGCGCAGGCCGTGGCAGGAGGTCACGCACTGGGAGCGGTGGGGCGGGTAGGGGTTACCTCTTTGGAGGGGGAGCGGAGTCAATCGCGCCGCCTGGGTGGAGGTGGGGAAGGGGGAGGAGGCTTCGGCGGGGGAGTTGAGAGAGGCATCCCTCGTTCCTCCTCGGGCATCGGGCGGGGTGAAGTGGTCGGTCTCTCGGGAATGGCGAGACTCCAGACTCCCCGGCTACTTCTTGGGAGGGGGCGCGGGCGGCGGGGGCGGCTTGACAACGCCCTCTGGCGGCGGCTTCGGTTCCCTGGCCATGCGGCTACTCCTCGGAGCCCCCTGTTCCTACAAATTCTACCATCTCGACTTCGTCCACCGGAATCAGGACTCCGGACACGTTCTCAAGGGGCCTGGGCCCGTCATCGGCGAGCCACTCAGCCTGAGTGATGCGAAAGTGTCCCCGTGCGGGGTCGTTGGGCCACTCATCGGGCCAGCCGTAGAGGCGCCGCTCCCCTGCCAGGTGCAAGACAACGAAGGAGCCATCGTTGCGCGCGAGAGATGAGTCCCACTCAGAGGATTAGGCGTTCTCCCGCGTGATGCGCAGCCAGCGAAGAAGGCTGTGGGCAAGGTCGTAGTTCACGACGACAACAACGACGAACGCGAGGATGACCGCAATGGCAACTGGCCAGGCTGGATCCCAGGGAGCGTCCGCGCCGATGTCGATCTCCGGTGAGGGAAGAGAGTCCGGCAACAGCGCCACGGCGGCCTGGATGACTGCCGTGAAGATCAACGCCTGAATGAGACGCTCGAATGCGCTGGGCTTGGGGTGTGACGTAAGCGAATAGTAGATCGCGGCGGCGACAAATCCCGGCAGCAGAAACGCGAGCACATTGATGACTTCGCTCGAAGCCCAGGGCATGGGTTTCATAGCTTACAGGTTGCAAGCATCTCGACAACGGTGGCAGCGGGCCGCGCGGAATGCGATCATGCGGCCAGCCTGACCGGCGCGGCCAGCGCCGAGAGGAGTTCGAGATGTCGATGACGCACCACGGGACCACCGAGGTCCCGACGGCCCCGGCCCAGTGCCCCGTGAACCACGAGGAGATCGATCTCTTCGCGGCGGGGTCGCAGGAGTGGTGGTTCGAGGCCTACCGCAAGCTGCAGGAGGAGTGCCCCGTCATCCGGCTGCCCGGCGAGGGCCGCGAGCCGGGGACGGATGCGTTCATCCTGACGCGGTATGACGACATCCAGCGGGTCGCGCGCGACCGAAGCCTGGTGCTGGGTCGCGAGGACCAGGCGATGCAGGGGAACGGCAACAGCCCCCTGCAGGAGGAGATCTTCGAGGAGGCGGGCTTCGGCGACGCCTTCAACGCGCAGCAGGATCTGCGCTCGAGCGACGAGCAGGCCATGCGCTACCGCCGCGTCGTGACCGACCCGTGGGTGGGGCCGGAGGGGGCGCAACGCCAGCAGAAGATGGCGGAAGCGGCGGCGCACCGGCTGATCGACAACTGGATCGAGGACGGCGAGGTGGAGTTCGTGAAGGGCTTCGCGGCGCCGCTGCCCCAGGTCGTGATCACGACCATCCTCGGGCTGCCGCTGGAGGACATGCCGATGCTGCGGAAGATGGAGGAGGCGCAGGTGCGCCGCTTCGTCTACGGGCGTGGCGTGAACAGCACGATGAGCGACGAGGACGAGATCGAGAACGCGCGCGAACTGGTGCTGTTCAACGAGTACCTCGCGGAGCGGATCCAGGAGAAGCGGCGCAACCCGCAGGACGACATGATCTCCTACCTGGCGGAGGTCGAGTTCGAGGGACAGAAGCTGAGCGACGGCGACATCACGAGCGTCGCGCTGCTGATGCACATCGGCGGGAACGAGACGACGCAGTACGCGCTCACGGCGGAGGCGATGCTGCTCGCGCAGCACCCGGAGATCGTCGAGGAGCTGCGGGCAGACCGGACGAAGGTGCGCTTCTTCGTCGAGGAGGCACTGCGCCTCTACGCACCGACGCAGGGGCTGACGGCGCGGACGGCGCGCATCGACTTCGAGATGGGCGGGGTGCAGATTCCCGCTGGGTCGACGCTGCACCTGCGCTTCGGCGCGGGGAACCGCGATCCGGAGCACTATGCGAACGCGGACACGCTCGACCTGACGCGGCCGCACGCGGGGCGGCACCTGACGTTCTCACAGGGGCCGCGCTCCTGCCCGGGCGCGGGGCTCTCGCGCATGGAGCAGAACGTGGCCGTGAACGCGCTGCTCGATCGCCTGGAGACGATCGAGCTGAAGGACACGAACGACTTCCAGCACCAGCCGGGGATCATGCTCGGGCTGTACCACCTCGACCTGGCGTTCACGAAGCGCCAGGCAGCGGTCACGGCGTAGCGCGGGATGGTCGACGGGTACAACCCCCTCTCGGAGGAGGTCCGGGCGGAGCCGAGCGTCGCCTACCGGCATCTGCTCGAAGAGGCGCCGGTGCACTTCTTCGAGGCGTTCGAGCCGCCGTTCTACACGCTCTCGCGGTTCGCGGACGTGCAGTCGGCGCTGCTCGACATCGAGACGTACTCGAGCGAGTTCGGCCAGGGGCCGCGCTTCAGCCCTCCGGCGGGGATGCTCTCGAACCCGCCGCAGCACACCTTCTACCGGAGCCTCGTGCAGCAGGCGTTCACGCCGAGGGCGATCGCCGAGTGGGCGGACCGGATCACGGAGATCTCCGAGGAGCTGCTCGAAGAGCGGTCCGACGCGGGCAACTGGGACATGCACGACGACTACGCCTTCCCCCTGCCCGTGATCGTGATCGTGGAGATGCTGGGCGTCCCGGGCGACGACCTGCAGCGGTTCAAGTACTGGTCCGACATCACGGTCGAGGCGATGGGGGCGGAGGACCCGACGCCGTGGGCGGAGGAGATGATGGAGCTTGGGGCCTACCTGCTGGACGCCATCCGGCAACGGCGGGCGGACCCGCGCGACGACCTCATCAGCGAGCTCGTGACCGCCGAACAGGACGGCAAGGGACTCACGGACGAGGAGCTGCTGGGGGTCGTCAACCAGCTCTTCGTGGGCGGCAACGAGACGACGACCTCGCTCATCACGAACATGGTGTGGCGGCTGCTGCAGGACCGGCCACTCTGGGAGCGGCTGGTGGCCGACCCGAGCCTGATCGACGCGGCCATCGAGGAGAGCCTGCGCTTCGACCCGCCCGTGCTTGGGCTCTATCGCTCGACGACACGGGACGTCGAGCTCGAGGGAGGGACCATTCCGAAGGACCAGAAGGTGATGATGCACTACGCGGCCGCGAACCGTGATCCGGAGGCGTTCCCCTCGCCGGACGAGTTCTCGCTGGACCGCGAGCGGAACCGGCACCTCTCCTTCGGGCTGGGGGTGCACTTCTGCCTGGGCGCGCCGCTGGCGCGGCTGGAGGCGCTGGTGGCGATGCGCACGCTGCTGCAGCGCTGCCCCGATCTGCGGCTTCTGGACGACGGCGAGCGAATCGCCCCGTTCTTCCTGTGGGGCAGGCGACGCCTGCCGGTCGCGGGGTAGGTAGGCCCGCCGCCCTGTAGCATCGCCCGCACGTGGCATCCGTTTCCGAAACCAAGACAGGACCCGTAGAGGTCTCGGCCGGTAGCGCTCGCGGCCTCTCGCGGGAGACCTTCGCCGTGTTCGGGCAACGGTCCTTCGCGCTCCTCTGGGGCAACACGATCACCTTCGCCCTTTCGCAGTCGATCCAGATGTTCACGTTCGCGTGGCTGGCGCTCGACATCGCCGGGGAAGAGGGAGTGGCGCTCTGGTCCGGCTTCACGGTGGGATCGGGGACGAGCGTTGGGCTCGTCATCGCCGCGCTGGGCCTGCCCGTCCTCTTGTTTGGTCTCTACGCCGGCATCCTGACCGATCGCCTTGATCGCCGAGTGCTCCTCTTCGGCACCCAGCTCGTCGGCATCGGCCTCGCGGCCGGGGCAGCAACCCTCGTGGCCCTGGGAACCCTGAACATCTGGGGGATCTTCGGCCTTGCGTTCGTGCTGGGCTGTACGACCGCCTTCGGGATGCCGGTGCGCCAGGCAATCGTGCCCTCACTGGTCTCCCCCGAACGGGTCCTCAACGCCGTGACCCTGATGAACGTCAGCGCGCAGGTAGCGCAGGCAGGGGCGGCAGTCAGCGGGATCGTGATCGAGCTGGGAGGGATCGAGTCGGCCTTCGCGGCACAGGCGGTCCTGCTGACACTGGGGCTGTTCGTTCTCATACCGATACGTGTGCCCAACGTGCGGACGACCACGCAGCGGCGAGTGCGGGAGGATCTCCGGGAGGGCCTGTCCTTCGTGATCCACCACCCGGGAATCCGCACGCTCATGATCGTGCTGCTGGCAACCGCGCTCTCCATGGCGGGCACGTTCCAGGCGCTCCTTCCCAAGATCGCTATCGACGAATGGGAAGCGGGGGCGTTCAGGGCCTCGATGCTGTTCACGATCATGCTGGTGGGCACGCTGATCACGTCGGTGGTGCTGGCCTCGTTCCGGCGGGTCGACAGGGCCGGGTTCTATTTCCTCTGCACGCTGGTGGCCGGGGGCGTGCTGAACGTGGCACTGGGTCTTTCGCCCTGGTATTCCCTGGCCCTGGTGATCATGTTCATCACGGGCTTTAACGCCGGCATCTTCATCAACCTGAACATGGCGCTTGTCCAGGCGCACACGCCGAACGCGATCATGGGGCGGGTGATGAGCATCTACCAGATGTGCATGGCGGGAGCGATGCCGATCGGCGCCCTCGTCGCGGGACCGATGGCGGATGTGGTGGGCGCGCCGTACTGGTTTGCCATCGGGGGCGCGCTGCTCTTCGTGCTCGGCGTCGTCGTGATCGCGACGCAGCCGGCCCTGAGGCGGATGAGCTCGGCGCCCGACCCGGAGGGGACGGCAGCGGCGATGGCCGGAGGCTAGCCTCCGGCCGGCAGTGCTACCTCCGCAGCGCTCGACTGCGAGGCGCCCGCTGACGCGAGTGGACGCTGGAACGCGGTACGCCGTTACCGGCTAGGAAACGACGAAGTAGACCGACCCGTCTCGCACCCAGGTGTCGGCGGTCTTGCCGACGCGCTTGGCGGCGCGAGAGATGCGAAGGGCGAGACCACGAGTGGTCTCGCCTTCTTCGGGAGTCAGCTTTCCAGCCTCGTCGCCCTTGACGGAATTGACGTAGTCCTCGTACTGGCGCATACGCGCCGTTAGTCGGCCAGTCTGACGCATGGGACCGGGAGCGGCAGAGGCCTTAATCGTCGAGAACTTCACCATGGCTTCAATCTCCAAAACTTGTGTTTGTTTAGTGTAACGGTATTCACCAAAGCTGCAACCAAACGAGACATTGAGGGTCAACATCAGCACCGCTGACGACTTGGAACGGCACCAGTACGTGCACGAACTGCAACA
>DAOUID010000188.1:0-6776 GCA_034428315.1 Dehalococcoidia bacterium | reverse complement strand
AGCGGCTCGTTCTCGGCCATCTTCGCGAAGTACTCGTCGTCGCCGCCGGAGGCGTCCTCGTAGTCCTCGGTGCGGACGGAGCCGGGAAGGATGGCGTTGACGCGGATGTTGAAGGGCGCCATCTCGAGGGCGAGCGTCTTGGTGAGGTGGTTGAGTCCCGCCTTGGAGGCGGTGTAGACGCCGTTCGTGGGGGCGCCACGGGAAATCGCGCCGACGGAGCTGACGTTGATGATGGCTCCGCCGCCCGTGCTGCGCATCGCGGGCCAGACGGCCTTGGCGCACATCCAGGGAGCCTTGAAGTTGAGGGTGGTGGTCGCGTCCCAGGACTCCTCGGGGGTCTTCACGAGGAAGTTAACGCTCTGCTCCTGCAAGCCGCCGGCGTTGCTAACCCAGACATCGATGCGACCGAAATGGTCCATCATCGACTGGACGAGGCCCTCGACGTTCGACCAGTCACGCACGTCGGTGGGGAGGGCGAGGGTGCGGCGCCCGCGGTCCTCGATCTCCTTGCCGACGTCCTTGAGCAACTGCTCGCGGCGTCCAGCGACGGCCACATCGGCGCCCGCCTCCGCGAGGCCGAGGGCGATGCCACGGCCGATGCCGCCGCCGCCACCCGTCACCATCGCGATCTTTCCTTCCAGGCTGAAGAGGTCGAGGATGCCCATTCGCACGCTCCCACGAAGAGATTTCGGGAAGTCTACGCGAGGCCAACGCCCTCTGGTTGGCCCGCGCCGGAAGCAGACAATGATCTCGCAAGCATGTTCTATAGCAATCATTTAGCGACACGACTAACCTGCGCAAGCGCTTCGCGGAACCCCAACCGTTCACGACAGCGCGTGTTGTTGGCAGGGACATCCGATGGCCATGCGGCTCCTCTCGCTGGCGGTTGCGCTGGGCCTCGCTCTCGCGGTTCTGTCGGGGCCGGCCTTGCGATACGGAACGGCCGTCCCTTCTGACGCATCCTCGGGCACACCCGAGTTGGTCGACATCAGGACGGCGCAGAAGCGGTCGAGCTCGCACCCCCAGGAGATCAGCATCGACGTTCCTCCCGGGGAGAGCGGGGACCTGCTGGTCGCGGTCGTCGCCCTCGCCCGCGACCGAACGGTCGAGGCTCCGAGCGGCTGGACCCTGTTCAACAGCGGCATCGCCGACGAGGACGAGGCGCGAATGACCATCTGGTACCGGCAGGCCGACGACGGGGACGAGAGCGCCAAATTCACCTGGTCGGACGGAAAGAGCCGCGGTGGAGCCGCGATCCTGCGGTACCGGGGGGCAGACGCTACCAACCCCCTGGGGTCGAGCGCCTTCGCGACCGGGGAGACAGACGATCCCCCGACGGCGCCGTCCGTCGACACGACAGTCGCCGGGGCGAGAGTCTTGCGGGTCTTCATCGTCTACGGCGCCTCCATCACATCGACGGACGGACCACCGAACGGGCACGAGGAGCGGCTCTTCACTGGAGCTCCGGGCAGTAACGGGGTGATTACGGGCGCGGCGGACACAGCGCAGAGCGCGGCGGGGTCGACGGGAAGCGCGGTCTTCAAGCTGGACCTGCCGAACCGGAAGGCGTGGCGAACGGGCACCATCGTTCTCAACCCTCCACGAGAGGCTGCACCCACACCCACGCCAACACCCACACCCACGCCAACACCCACACCCACGCCAACACCGGCGCCCACGCCGACACCCACGCCCACGCCGACTCCTACGCCGACGCCGACACCCACGCCGACTCCCACGCCGACGCCGACTCCCACACCGACTCCCACTCCGACGCCCACGCCCACGCCGACTCCCACTCCCACGCCGACTCCTACGCCCACGCCGACGCCGACACCCACACCGACGCCGACGCCCACACCCACACCGACGCCGACGCCCACACCCACACCGACCCCGACGCCCACACCGACTCCCACGCCGACACCGACTCCGACGCCCACACCGACGCCGACGCCCACACCGACTCCCACGCCGACACCGACTCCTACGTCCACGCCGACTCCCACGCCCACCCCCACGCCGACTCCCACGCCCACGCCGACTCCCACGCCGACTCCCACGCCCACTCCGACGCCCACACCGACTCCCACGCCCACCGCCACGCCGACACCCACGCCGACGCCGACACCCACGCCCACCCCGACGCCGACGCCTCATCACGTGCCGACAGCGCCCAGGTTCGTCGGCGTGGCGGTGGAATCCAAGAACTCAAGCGGCGGGACCCAGGAAGTCACCGTCAAGACCCCTTCGGGTAGCAGCGGCGACCTCCTTGTCGCCATCCTGGCGACCCGGCGGGAGCGTTCTCCCATCGCACCGGAGGGCTGGAACCTCATCGACAGCGGACTCGCGGAGGAGGGAGAGGCGACGGTCGCCATCTGGTACCGGCTCGCCGCCGACACGGACGTGGCCAGCCACACGCTCTCGTGGCTGTGGGGCGAGAGCCAGGCGGTCGGGGCCATCCTTCGGTACGGAGGGGTCGACCGGGACGACCCCATCGGCGCCGTTACGGGGGAGGTGGGGAAGGGGAACGCACCGGTCGCGCCGAGCATCCACACGGAGAGAACCGGTACGCGGGTTGTGCATCTCTACGCGGTGGGCGACGGCGACCGGGTGATCAAGGTCCCATCGGAGGTCAGCGGGCGGTTCGCCAGGAGCAGCTCCGGAGGCACCGGGGTCCAGGCGGGCGCAGCCGACAGGGCCCTGACCACGGCGGGAGACAGCGGCGCCGCCACCTTCGCGTTCCAGGAGACGACCAAGCGGGCCTGGCGGGCGGTCACGATTGCCATCAACCCGGAGCCAGTGAGCGCCCCCTCTCCAACCCCAACTCCAGCCACGCCCGCGCCGACATCCACGCCAGCACCAACGCCGACATCCACGCCAGCGCCAACCCCAACTCCAGCCACGCCCGCGCCGACACCGACGCCAGCACCAACGCCGACACCGACGCCAGCACCAACGCCAACATCCACGCCAGCGCCAACCCCAACTCCAGCCACACCCGCGCCAACACCGAACCTCACGCCGGCGCCAACCCCAACTCCAGCCACGCCCACGCCAACACCGAACGCCACACCGGCGCCAACGCCGACACCCGCCCCGACTGCTCGACCACGGCGGCCGGTTGTGTTGCTCCCCCCTCCGCCGAGGCCGACTCCAACACCGTCACCGTCGCCGACGCTAGCTACAACGCCAACCCCTACCCCCACGCCAGCACCGACCGCGACCCTTCCACCAACACCCACGCCGGCGCCAGCACCCACCCCGGCACCAGCACTAACGGCGACACCGACCGAGGCACCGACACCCGGGCCCGCCCCGTCTCCCCGACGACGACCCCCGGTCGTGACGAACGCCCCTGCGCAAAGGGCGACTCCGACACCGACTTCAGGCCCAACATCAAGGCCGACCGTCACGCCTACCGCGAAGGCAACGCCAACTCCGAATCCCATCCCCACTCCGACCTCCACACAGACTCCAAGCCCCACACCCACGCCGGCCGCCACACCCGCGCCCGCACCAACCCAGAATCCATCGCCCACTCCGACCACCACGACAGCTCCAACCCCTACCCCCGCACCGATGACCACCCCTTGGCCCACCCTGACGCCCGTGCCGGCCGGCGCAGGCACGCCGACAAGGCACCTCGCAACTCGGGCCGCCACCAGACCAGGTCCGGCGCCACGCTCGGTCGACCTGACACCCGCAAGGGCGCAGGAGGCAAGACCGGATCACGACGCGGGGACTGATTCACCGGGGCCGACCGAGATCTACGTGGAGGTGGGCAGTGCCGACTCCGGGCTGGCGACGAATCTCTCGGCGGCGGTCGTGTCGTTCACGGTGACCGCGGGCGCTACCTCACTGGCGCTGCAACTCCTGAGGCAGGCGCTGCGCCGCCGGAGCCCGGCGGACGGTGGTGCTCGTTGACCATGCGCCGCCCTGAGGGGCAGGCTGAGGACACAGCGATGCGCCTCACCCGACTTGCCGACGGGCCAATCATCCACGCGGAACTGGAAGGTCTCGCAGGGGACAACATCAACGGGCCCTCCCTGATCCAGGCCCCGCGCTGGCTCGCCGGCACCGAAGCGGGAAGGCTCGCCGAGTACTACCTCTACTTCGCTCACCACAAGGGCCGGCACATTCGCCTCGCCCACGCGGACCAGCTGACCGGCCCCTGGACGGTTTACGAGCCAGGGGCGCTCCAACTGGAGGAGTCGCGTTTCCCGGCGACGCTCGACGAGTTCGCGCCCGAGCTCGCCGGCGACATCGCCGCGGGGCAGGTCTATGCCCACATCGCCTCGCCCGACGCCCAGGTCGACAACGAAACGAGACAGATCCGGCTGTACTACCACGGCCAGCTGCCGGACGGGCGGCAAGTCTCGCGCATCGCCCTTTCCGAGGACGGGATTCACTTCGAGGCGCGGGAGGAGGTCCTCTCGACGAGCTACCTGCGCATGATCCGGCTGGACGGCATCGCGGAACCGGGCTGGTACGGCATGTCGATGCCGGGCATCGTCTACCGGTCGGCCGATGGGCTGAGCTCGTTCGAGCGGGGACCTCAGCTCTTCCCAGACACGATGCGGCACTGCGCCCTGCTCCGCCGGGGCGACACGCTCTGGGTGTTCTGGAGCAATGTCGGCGACGCCCCGGAGCGCATCCTGGCCTCGCCGGTGGCGCTGCGGGGCGATTGGCGCGGGTGGAGGGCAGGCCCGGCCCGGGAGGTCCTCCGTCCGGAACGCTATTGGGAAGGAGCGCACCTGCCCCTGGCACCGAGCGTGCGCGGGTACGCCCCCGAACCGGTCAACGAGCTGCGCGACCCGGCGATCTTCGAGGAGGACGGGCGCACCTGGCTGCTCTATGCGGTCCAGGGCGAGCACGGGATCGCGATCGCGGAGCTCGAAGTACCCGAAGGCTAGCCGCCGGCCCGCATCTCCGGCGTCTCGATCAGCTGGCAGTAGTTCCCGTCGGGGTCGAGGAAGGTGGAGATGCGGCCGCCCCAGGGCTCCTCTCCCTTGCTGCGCACGAACTCGACGCCGCCCGTCTCGAGGCGCGCCTGCTCCGCGTCAAGGTCGTCAACCACGAAGTTGATGAGGCAGCGGGCGGCGTCGGTGGCGGGGCCGGTGACCTCGCTGTGGCCGCTCACGATGAGGAAGCCGGAGCCGACGGCGAAGGCGCCGGGACTCACCTCGGGGGCGGGGATGAGCCCGAGGGTGTCGCGGTAGAACGCGATCAGCCGCTCGGGCTCGGGGCTCCCGAGGTTGAGCGAGAAGCCGGGCAGGATCGCCAACAGCTAGCTCGCGAAGGCGTTGATGGCGGCCACGTCGTCGCCGCTCAAACTCCAGCCGCCGGCGGCCACGTTCGACTCGAGCTGGTCGGGGCGGGTGGCGCCGGAAATGACGCTGGGAACGCCGTCCTGCGCGAGGAGCCAGGCGATGGCGAGGTCGAGCACGGAGTGGCCCTGGTCGGCGGCGTAGGCCTCGGCGGCGTGCAGGATGCCCCAGTTCTTGTCGTTGATGTACTTGCCCGCGAGGCCGGCGAGAGCCCCCTCGGTGAGGCGGCCGCCTTCCGGCATCGCCTCGCCCTGCTTGTACTTGCCGGTGAGGAAGCCGCCGGCGAGGGGAAAGTAGGGGAAGATGCCGTAGCCGCACTCGACGGCGGCGGGGGCGGCATCGGCCTCGATATTGCGATCGACGAGGCTCCACTCGTTCTCGACGGAGATGTAGGGAGCGAGGCCGCCCGACTCGGTGACCTGCTTCGCCTCCCGGATTTGCTCGCCGTTGACGTTGGAGATGCCGGCGTGCCGGATCTTCCCTTCCTTCACGAGGTCGTCGAGCACACCAGCGGTCTCGGCGGCAGGGGTCTCCGGGTCGGGGAAGTGGACCATGTAGAGGTCGATGTAGTCCGTGCCGAGCCGCTGCAGGCTGTTGGTGACCGCGTTCGTGATGTACTCGCGCGTGCCGCTGCCGGGCGACTGGATGCCGGTGGGAGTCATTGCCGTGGGCATGCCGAACTTGGTGGCGATGATGACGTCTCCGCGGCGGTCGCCGAGCGCCTTGCCCAGGATCTCCTCGGAGGGGCCGTGCTCGCCGGCGTACATCTCGGCGGTGTCGAAGAAGTTCACGCCGAGCTCGATCGCCTTGTCGACGACGGCGTTGGCGCCGTCCTGGCCGATGCGCATGCCGAAGTTGTTGCAGCCGAGCCCAACAACCGAGACCTGCAGGTCCGAGCTGCCGATGTTGCGGTAATCCATAAGGGGTGCGCCTCCTGAGGGTTTCGTTCGCGTGGGGCAGTGTAGGGCAACGGGGCGCGGGGCGCGCCCGTGGGCCGGAGAGGGGCCCACCGCCGTAGCGCCCTCTGGCGGCGGCGCCTCTCTCGTGCCGGTTAGCCCGTCAGGCCCGCGATGGCGGCCGGCAAGTCCCTGAAGGTGGCGACCCTGGCAGTGGCCGCGGAGAAGTCGTGAGTGGCCGTGAACTCGTTCGCCACGACGATGCAGTCGATACCCGCCGCTACCGCCGACTTCAACCCTCGCGCCGAGTCCTCGACGACCACTGTTTCCGCGGCTGTGGCGCCAAAGCGTTCGAGGCCGGCCAGGTAAGGTTCGGGATGCGGTTTCGCCCGCCCGTAGTCTCCCCTGGTCAGGCAGAACTCCATGTGATCCAGGATCGAGCGATTCTCGTGGATCAGGGCGAAGTCCGGTGGCTTGGCCGTGGTGACGACGGCCATCCGGTACGTACCAGCCAGTTCGGCCAGCGTTTCCAGAACGCCCTCGATCTCGA
>DAOUID010000187.1:0-13874 GCA_034428315.1 Dehalococcoidia bacterium | reverse complement strand
GCCCTCGATGCCGTCTGCATCCACCTCGCGAAGGCCATCGCGCGGGACGGCGAGGGCGCGACCCGTTTGATCGAGATCACCGTCAGCGGCGCCGCCACGGACGCCGACGCTCGCGCGCTCGTGCGGGAGATCGGCACCTCGCCGCTGGTCAAGACCGCCGTCCACGGCGCCGACCCCAACTGGGGCCGCATTGTGGGCGTCATCGGGCGCTCGCAGGCCGAGATCGTCGAGGAAGCCGTAACCGTGACCGTGTGCGGCCACGGCCTCTTCGAGCGCACCGTTCCCATCCCCTACGACGAGGCCACCGTCTCGCGCGCCATGTCCGGCGACGAGGTCACCATCGAGGTGGACCTCGGCGCCGGCGAGGCCAGCGCCACCGGCTGGACCTGCGACCTGACCGCCGACTACATCCGCATCAACGCCGACTACACGACGTGAGCGATTCGCGGCCCCTCGTCATCAAGGTGGGTGGCAGCACGCTCGGCGCCGCCGACACGACCTTCCGCGACATCGCCGCCCTCGACCGCGCGGGCGAGCGGCCCATCGTGGTCCACGGTGGCGGCGCCGAGGCAAGCCGCTGGCTCGACGCCATGGGCATCGAGAGCCGCTTCATCGACGGCCTTCGCGCCACCGACGAGCGCGCCCTGCCGGTCATCGTTGCCGTATTCGCGGGGCTGGTGAACAAGCGCATCGTCTCCGCGCTGAACGCCGCCCGCGCCCGCGCCGCCGGCCTCTCCGGCGCCGACGGCCGCACGCTTGAGTGCGAGCAGCGGCGCCCCGAGCTCGGCTTCGTCGGGACGCCCATCGCAGCCCACCCAGAAGCGGTGCTCGCCCTGCGTGATGCCGGGTTCGTGCCGGTCGTCAGTCCTGTCGGGTACGTCCCGGGCGAGGACGGCGACCAGCTCGTGAACGTGAACGCCGACGAGGCTGCCGGCTGGATCGCCAGCGCCGTCGATGCCCGCGAGCTCGTCTTCCTGACCGATGTCGAGGGGGTGCGCGGCGATGACGGGGCCGTCGTGCCCGAGCTCGATGTGGTGTCGGTGCGCGACCTTCGCGATCGTGGCGTCATCGCCGGCGGAATGATCCCGAAGACGGACGCCTGCCTGCTTGCCGCCGAGCTTGGCGTCCCCAGCCACATCATCGACGGCCGCTTGGCCGGCGCGCTCCTCGATCGCGAGGGTCGAGGCACCGTCTTCCCGCCCGCGCGGGGTTAGGCGCAAGCCGGTACACGGGCGCGGCGTACAATCCCACTCCCCGACCCCACTTCAAACCACGAGGAGCCCATGGCTATGAGCGACTGGATCGAACGCGAGAGCAAGTACCTCTTCCAGAACTACGGCCGCCAGCCGATCGTGCTCGAGCGCGGTGAAGGCTCCCGCGTCTGGGATAGCGAGGGGAACGAGTACCTCGACTTCGTCGGCGGCCTCGCCGTCACCTCGCTCGGCCACTCCCACCCGGTTGTAGCCGCCGCCGCCGCCGCCCAGGCGGAGCAGCTCATCCACGTCTCCAACCTTTACTACACCACCCCCATGATCGAGCTGGCCGAGCTGCTCGTGGAGAACTCCCCTCTCGACCGCGTCTTCTTCTGCAACTCCGGCGCGGAGGCCATCGAGGCCGCCATCAAGCTCGCCCGCCGCTGGGGTCACGATGAGCAGGGCGGGAAGCACGGCATCATCGCCATGGAGGACGGCTTCCACGGACGCAGCCTCGGCGCCCTCGCCGCCACCGGCACGGCCCGTTACCGCGAGCCGTTCGAGCCCATGCCCGGGGGCTTCACCCACGTCCCCTGGAACGACATCGACGCCCTCAAGGCCGCCACCGACGACAACACGGTCGCCGTCCTCATGGAGCCCATCCAGGGCGAGGGCGGCGTCAACGCTCCCGCGCTCGGCTACCTCCAGGACGTCCGCGACTGGTGCGACGAGAACGGCCTGCTGCTCATCCTCGACGAGATCCAGTCCGGCATCGGGCGCACGGGCACCCTGTGGTCGCATGAGCAGGACGGCATCGAGCCCGACATCATGTGCGTGGCCAAGGGCCTCGCCGGGGGGCTCCCCATCGGCGCCGTGCTGGCTCGCGAGGAGCTGGCCGCCCACCTCGTTCCCGGCGACCACGGCACCACTTTCGGCGCCAACCCCGTCGCGACCGCGGCGGGCGTCGCCGTGCTCCGCTACATACTGGAGAACGACGTGCTCGAGGATGCCTGTGACGCCTCCGACCGTCTCGTCGCCCGCCTTCGCGCCATGGAGGACCGCCTTCCCGCGGTCACCGAGGTGCGTGGCCGCGGCCTCCTCCTCGCCGTCAGTCTCTCGAGCGAGGCAGCCGCGAGCGTCGTCACTCTCTGTCGCGAGCGCGGCCTGCTCGTGAACAACGTGCGCCCCGACCGCATTCGCCTCATGCCCGCCCTCATCGTCGGCGACGACGAGATCGACCGCGCCTGCGACATCCTCGAGGAGGCGATCCAGTTAGCGACCTCGTAACGGGCCTGCTCCTCGCCCTGGGCACGCTCGCGGCCGTCGGCGTCGCCGGCGTGGGCCTGCGGCTCCTGTTCGCCGCGCGGGCCGCCGATGGCGCCGTCGCCCCTCCCGCGACCCTCGTGCTCGGGGGCGTGGCCGCGGGAGCGATCGGCCTCGCGTTCACTCCCTTCGCCCTGGCAGGCGCCCTACCCACCACGCTCGGCGTCGTCGTGTTTCTCCTGGTCGTGGCCGCGCTGGCGAGCACGCTCGGCGCCTGGATGGTCCTCCGCCGCCTCTCCTGACTGCCGCGCGAGCGGCGGGCGCGCTACGCTTGGGGGACACACCGGAAAGGCAGGCCCGCGTGCCCAAACTCGTTCTCGCCTACAGCGGCGGCCTCGACACCACAACGGCCATTACCTGGCTCACGAAGGAGCGCGGTTACGACGTCGTCGCCCTCAACATCGACGTGGGCATGAGCCGCGAGCAGGCCGTGCTCGAGGAGCGCGGCCTTGGCGCCGGCGCCGCGAAGGTCATCGTCGAGGACGCCCGCGAAGACTTCCTCCGCTACTTCGCCTTCCCCGCCCTTGCCGCCGGCGCCCTCTACCAGGACGTCTACCCCCTCGCCACCGCCCTCGCCCGGCCCCTCATGGCCAAGCTCCTCGTCGATATCGCGCACGATGAGGGTGCCGTCGCCGTCGCCCACGGCTGCACTGGCAAGGGGAACGACCAGGTCCGCTTCGACGTCGGCATCCGCACGCTCGACCCCTCCCTCGCCATCGTCGCCCCCACCCGCGAGGAGGCGATGTCCCGCGAGGCCGAGATCGAATACCTCCAGCAGCACGGCATCGCCATCGCCTGGGAGGTGAAGGGCTCCTTCAGCATCGACGAGAACATCTGGGGCCGCAGTGTCGAGGCCGGCGTGCTCGAAGACCCCTGGACCGAGCCTCCCCCCGACGCCTACGTCTTGACGACCGCTCCCGAGGATGCCCCCGCCCAGGGAGTCGACGTCGAGATCGGCTTCGAGAAGGGCTTCCCCACCAAGATCGACGGCGAGTCGCTCGCTCCCGTCGCGCTGGTCGAGCGACTGAACGACCTCGGCGGCGCGCACGGCGTCGGGCGCGTCGACCACATCGAGGACCGCCTCGTGGGCATCAAGAGCCGCGAGATCTACGAGGCGCCCGCCGCGACCATCCTCTTCGCCGCCCACCGCGCACTCGAGACGATGACGCTCTCGAAGCAGCAGCTCAAGCTGAAGCGCGAGCTCTCCGCGCAGTACGCCGAGTTGATCTACGACGGACTCTGGTTCAGCGCACACCACCAGGACCTCGCCGCCTACACGGCCAGCACCCAGCGATTCGTGAGCGGTGAGGCGCGCGTCCGCCTCCAGCGCGGGTCCGTCACCGTGACGGGCCGGCGCGCCGAGTCGTCCCTGTACGACCGGGCGCTCGCCACCTACGACCGCGAGGATGCGTTCGACCACGGCTCGGCCGTCGGATTCATCGACATCTGGGGGCTGCAGACACGCGTGCAGGCTCGCCAGCAGCTGCTCGACCAGCTGCCGCAGGCGCTCCGCATCGCCCAGCCCCGGGAGGAGACGTCCCAGTGAGCGCAGCCGCCGACACGACCACGATCAGCTACCACGGACCCGGCGCCGGCGCCGAGCTCTGGGGCGCCACGCAGGCCGACTTCGTCCTCGACTGGCCCAATCGCCCCGCCCGGGAGGTCGCGGTCCTCCTCCAGGATGCCGCCGCCGAAGCCCTCGCCCGGGCTGCCTCCGCCGAGGACGGCCCCGACTTCCGCGCCGCCGCCGCCCGCGCAGTCGGCGAGGCCTGGCTGCAGGCGCAGGTCGAGCGTGACGGGCGCATCGACTCCGTCGCCGTCATATCCGCTGCCACCCTCGCCGAGCGCCCGGAGCTGGTTACGGTGGCCCGCTCCCTGGCGACCGGGGCCTCGTGACCGAGGAGCGCCGCCGCGTTCCCATCGAGCAGGCCGGGCGCTCCCGCACGCCCTCCCCCGCCGACCCGGACCCCTGCGACTGCCCGCGGCTGGACCGCAGCGAGTGGCACGAGGTCGAGAGTGACTGGAGCGACATCGCCTTCGCCAGGATCGGCATGCCCGCGCTCTTCGGCGTCCCTATGGGCTTCTGGAGCCACCGGCGCCGGCTGATCGCGCGCGCGGAGAAGGCAGGCACGGTGCCCGAGGACGCGATGCTTCTCATGGGACCGGGCCGCGTTCGCCGCCCCGTGTGGCTGGAAGTGGAGGACGCCGACCCCTCGCGGCGGGACATCGTGACGCCGGGCGGGGTTGTGTTCACCCGCCTCCTCTCCGCCCCCTGGGGCCAGATGCGCAAGCTGATGAAGGAAACCCGCGACATGGCCCGTGAACGCTACGGTCGCAACCCCTCCAGAGTGTGGGTCTGGTACCTCACCTGCCAGACCTGCTCCTCCGAACGCGACTTCGAGACCCTCTTCGTGGCGCACTATCCGAAGCGGCCGGAGCCCAGGGAGGAGGGATGACTGTCACGGCACCCTTCGCTACCATCCCTGACATGCGATCGATGCGGCCCGGCTCCAGGCTCGCCCTTCGACGGCCTCGCGGCGCGTAGCCGGCGAGGCCTTTCCCCACACCCCTCCCTTTCCTGTTTCCCGGACCCGCGTGCGGGCCGGAACCTCCCCTTGAATCGAACGAGGAACCCCATGGCAGATCGGTACGACCCCCATGCTCTCGAGCCGAAGTGGCGCCAGCGCTGGGACGCCGGCGGCCTCGACCGCGTCCATGACGACGATGAGCGCCCCCCCTACTACGCGCTCACGATGTTTCCCTACCCTTCCGGCGAGCTGCACACCGGTCACTGGTACATCATCGCCCCGAGCGATACGGCTGCCCGCTTCCGCCGCATGCAGGGCCACAACGTGCTCTTCCCCATCGGCTTCGACGCCTTTGGCCTGCCTGCCGAGAACGCCGCTATCGAGCGGGGCGTCGATCCGAAAGAGTGGACCTACGGGAACATCGACCGCATGCGCCAGCAGCTCCGCATGATGGGCGCCAGCTTCGATTGGGAGCGCGAGATAGTCACCTGCGACCCCGACTACTACCGCTGGACCCAGTGGTGGTTCCTGAAGCTGTACGAGCGCGGCCTCGCCTACCGCGCCGAGGCCGCCGCCAACTGGTGCCCCGGCTGCCGGACCGTCCTCGCCAACGAGCAGGTGCTCGATGGGCTCTGCGAGCGCTCCGACGATCCCGTCGAGCGTCGCTTCCTGACGCAGTGGTTCTTCCGCATCACCGACTACGCCGAGGAGTTGCTCGACTTCGACGGTCTGGACTGGCCCGAACCGGTCACGACCATGCAGCGCAACTGGATCGGCCGCTCTGAGGGCGCCACGCTCCGCTTCCCCGTCGACGTCGAGGGCGTCGATGAGCCCCTCTCCGTTTTCACGACCCGCCCCGACACCGTCTACGGCGCGACCTTCATGGTGCTCGCCCCGGAGCACGAGCTGGTCAAGCGCATCACCACCGGGGACCAGCGCGAGACCGTCGAGGCGTACGTTGCCGCGACCTCCCGCGTCACCGAGGTCGAACGCCTCTCGACCGAGCGGGAGAAGCCGGGCGTCTTCACCGGCGCCTACGCGATCAACCCGTTCAACGGGGAACGCATCCCCATCTGGATTGCCGACTACGTGCTCGTGACCTACGGCACCGGCGCGATCATGGCTGTGCCCGCCCACGACGAGCGCGACTTCGCCTTCGCTCGCGACCACGACCTCGACGTGATTCCCGTGTTCGATCACCCCGACATCGATGTGAGCGAGCCGCTCGAGGCGGCGTTCATCGAGGGTGGCGCCATGATCAACTCGGGCCCCTTCGACGGGACGCCCGCCGACGAGGCCATCCCCGCCGTCATCGGCCACGCCGAGGCGGAGGGCTTCGGGACGGGGGCGATCACCTACCGCCTGCGCGACTGGCTCATCTCGAGGCAGCGCTACTGGGGGACCCCCATCCCCATGATTCACTGCGACACCTGCGGCGTGGTGCCCGTGCCGGAGAGCGACCTGCCGGTCGTCCTTCCCGAGAACGTGCACTTCGAGCCGACCGGCCAGTCGCCGCTCACGCAGATCGAGGAGTGGGTCAACGTCGACTGCCCGCAGTGCAGCGCCACCGCCCGCCGCGAGACGGACACGCTCGACACCTTCATGTGCTCGAGCTGGTACCAGATGCGCTACGTCGACCCCCACAACCCCGAGCGCCCCTTCTCGACCGAGGCCATGCGCCAGTGGCTGCCCGTCGATCTCTACACCGGCGGCGCCGAGCACGCGGTCATGCACCTGCTCTACACCCGCTTCTTCTGGAAGGCCGCGCGTGACATGGGCATCGTCGAGGGCGGTGAGCCGATGAAGCGCCTCTTCAACCAGGGCGTCATCCTCGGACCCGACGGCAACCGCATGTCGAAGAGCCGCGGCAACGTGGTCGCGCCCGATGATCTGGTCGAACAGCACGGCGCCGACGCCTTCCGCTGCCAGCTCATGTTCATCGGGCCCTGGGACCAGGGCGGTCCCTACAACCCCAGCGGCATGCCCGGCATTGTGCGCTGGCTGAACCGGCTCTGGTCGGTGGCGACCGAACCCCCGCCGGACACCGGCGACGGCTCCGGCTCGCGCGAGCTCGTCGCAACGACCCAGCGCACCATCCGCGACGTCACCAGCGACCTCGATGGCTTCCGCTTCAACACCGCCATCGCCCGCCTCATGGAGCTGACCACCGCCCTGGCGCGCGCTCGCGAGAGCGGAGGCGTCGACACGGTCACGTGGGACCGTTCAGTCGAGACGCTCATCCTGCTGGTCGCCCCGCTCGCGCCCCACATCGCCGAGGAGCTCTGGGAGCGCCGGGGCGGTCCCTTCAGCGTCCACCAGCAGGACTGGCCCGCGTTCGACGAGTCGCTCGTCGTCGAGGAGACCGTCGAGATCGTCGTGCAAGTCAACGGCAAGGTGCGCGACCGCGTCACCCTGCCCGTCGACGCGAGCGAGGACGATGCCCTCGCCCGCGCCCTGGAGAGCGAACGGGTCGAGAGCTGGGTCGAGGGGAAGGAGCCCCGCCGGGTCATCTACGTGGCCGGGAAGCTCCTCAACATCGTCGTGTAGCGCGCCGCCTCAGTTCGAGACGCGATTGACGACCATGATCATCAGCCACAGGACGATGACGACGATCATCGGGCTCAGGTCGATCATCCCCGTGCGCGGCATGACGCGGCGCACGGGTTCGATGAGCGGGTCCGTGATCTGGTGCACGAGCTGGACGAGCGGATTGGTGCGCGAGATTGGGAACCAGCTCAGCAGCGCCCGCGCGATGATGGCGATGATGAGGATGTAGAGAAAGGCGTTGAAGATCGCCGCGATCGCCGGGTTCACTGGGCCGCCCCCAGTTCCCGCGAGCGGTCGCAGGCGGCGCGCACGCACGCCTCGACCAGCGCCCGGAATTCCCCGCGATCAAGCTCCGCGAGCCCCGCCGCCGTCGTCCCCCCCCTGGAGGTGACGCGCTCGCGCAGCACCGCGGGTGGGAAGTCGCTCACCTGCGCGTAGGCCGCCGACCCCACCAGCGTCTGCATCGTCATCGCTTCCGCCTCCTCCGCGGTCAGGCCGATGGCCACGCCCGCATCGATGAGCGCCTCGATGAACAGGAACACGTAGGCAGGGCCGCTGCCGCTGAGCGCCGTGGCCAGGTCGAGCTTGCCCTCGTCATCGACGGCGAGCTCCTGCCCAATCGCTCCGAGCAGGCCGCGCACGGTCTCGCGCTGCGCCTCGTCTACGGACGCGGTCGCCGTCCAGACGCTCATGCCCTCGTTGATCGCGGCCGGCGTGTTCGGCATCGCGCGCACGATGCGATCGTGTCCGAACTGTTCAGCCAGCGTCTCGATGCGCACACCCGCCATGATCGACAGCAGGAGCGCATCGCTCGCAAGCTCCCCGGACAGGCTGTGGAGCTCCTGTGGCTTGATCGCCAGCACGACGAGGCTCGCGTTCGCGAGCGCGTCGCCAGCCTCCGCCGTCGTCGCGACCCCGTACCTTTCGGCCAGATCCTCGCGCCGTTCGGCGAGCAGCTCGACGACCGTGACGTCGCTGGCGGTGAACACCCCGCGGTCGATCGCCCCCGCCAGTATTGCCTCCCCCATGACCCCGCCGCCCACGATCGCGACCGTCACGACCGGCGCTCCCCGAAGATGGCCCGCCCCACCCGCACGAGGGTCGCCCCTTCCTCGATCGCGACCTCGAAGTCGTCCGTCATCCCCATCGAGAGCGCCGGGAGGTCGAAACGCTCCGCCAGCAGTCGCAGGGTGCGAAACACCGGGCGCACGTCCTCGGGGTCGCCGGCGAGGGGGGCGATCGTCATGAGTCCCCGCAATCGCAGGTTGGCCGTCCCGTGCGCCGCCCCCACCAGCCCCTCGACCTCGTCGGGCGCCACTCCCTCCTTCTGGGGCTCGGCCGCGACGTTCACCTGCAGCAGCACGTCGCGCGGCGCGGGCGCCGCCGCGTCGAGCCTCCGCAGGAGGCGCGCCGAGTCGACCGAATGCACGACGTCGAAGGCGTTGGCCGCCGCCTTCGCCTTGTTCGACTGGAGGTGCCCCACGAGGTGCCAGGTCGCCTCGACGCCGGCGGCGGTGGCTTCCTCGATCTTGGGGATGGCCTCCTGGATGCGGTTCTCGCCGAAGTGGCGGATGCCCGCCTCACAGGCGGCGGCGACGGCCCCGGCCGGTTGACCCTTGCTCACCGCCACGAGCGTCACGGAAGAGGGGTCGCGACCGGCGCGCTCGCAGGCGCGGGCAATGCGCTCGCGCACACGCTCGACGCCCGCCTCCACGTCTTGCTGCAGGGCGACCGCGCTCACAGGCTCGATCTTACCCGTGTGCGGGAGGCGCGGGAGCGCCTCCTAGCCGCACTTGTTGTAGCCGCAACTCCGGCACAGCAGGCAGCCCTCGCCGTAGTAGAGGACCGACCCGCAGTCGGGGCATCCCACACCGCTCGGAACCATGTCTCCGTGCGCCAGCGCGGGCTCGTCCACTCCGAGGCTGTCGGCCACCTCGTACGGCGGGATAAGGGTCGGCTGCACCACCGGCTCGCGATCCCCGAACTTCAGCTCCAGCCAGCGGAAGATGTAGTCCGTGATGCTCGTCGCGATCGGGATCTCCGGGTTGCCCGTGGGGCCGCTGGGCTCGAAGCGGCTGCCCTGCATCTTGCTCGCGAGCGCCGAGATGGGCACGCCGTACTGGAGCGCATAGCTCGTCAGCATGGCGATCGAGTCCATCAGCGCCATCACCGTCGAACCCTGCTTGCTCACGTTCACGAACAGCTCGCCCGGGGCGCCGTCCTCGAACAGGCCGACCGTGAGGTAGCCCTCCTGCTCCCCGACGCGGAACTTGTGCGTGATCGACTGGCGCTCGTCGGGCAGGCGCCGGCGGATGGGGCGTCCCTTCTCCGCCACGAGCGCCTCTGCGGCGGCGATCGCTTCCGCGGCAGCCTCCTCGCTCTCTCCCTCGCCTTCGCCCGCGTGCTTGAGCACCTGCAGGTCCCGCGAGCCGTCGCGATAGATGGTGATGCCCTTGCAGCCCGTGTCGTACGCGAGCTGGTAGGCGGTGGCTACGTCGTCGACCGTCGCCTCGTTGGGGAAGTTGATCGTCTTGGAGACGGCGTTGTCGGTGTGCTCCTGGAACGCAGCCTGCATGCGCACGTGCGCCTCCGGGGCGATGTCGTGCGCCGTCACGAACACCTCCTTCACCCAGTCGGGCACGTCGCCGCGCTCGGCCAGGTGGCCTCCGTGGGCGAGGAAGTCGATCAGGTCGTCGCTGTAGAAGCCCTCGCTCTGGGCGATCTCCTCGAAGTGCTCGTTCACCTCGTTCAGCTCGACCCGCTTGGTGGGATCGTCCTTGTCCAGGTAGTGGGAGCGAACGAAGGCGAGGGCGAACACCGGCTCCACGCCGCCTGAGCAGTCCGCGATGATGCTGAGCGTGCCCGTCGGCGCGATCGTGGTGCGCGTCGAGTTGCGCAGCGGCATCGGCCCCTCGCCGCCGCCCGGCCCGTACAGCGATTGCCCCCACTCGGGGAAGTTGCCCCGTACGGCTGCCAGGTTGTGCGAGGCCGCGTCCGCCTCGCGCTCGATAAACCCCATCACCTCCCGCGCCAGCGAGAGCGCCTCCTCCGAGTCGTACGGGATGCGCAGGTCGAGCAGCATGTCCGCCCAGCCCATCACTCCCAGGCCGATGCGGCGGATGGCCCGCGAGGTCTCCTCGATCTCCTCGATCGGGTACTGGTTCATCTCGATCACGTTGTCCAGCAGGTGCACCGACCGGTGCACCGTCGACCCCAGTCGCTCGAAGTCGACGGCCTTCGCGCCCGGCTCACCGACCACGAAGTGGGCGAGGTTCAGCGAACCCAGGTTGCACGAGTCGTACGAGTACAGGGGCTGCTCGCCGCACGGGTTGGTCGATTCGATCGGCCCCCGGCCGGGCACGGGGTTGGCCCGCCCGTCGTTGATGCGGTCGATGAAGATGACGCCCGGGTCACCGTTCTGCCAGGCGTTCTCCACCATCGTCTGCCAGACCTCTCGGGCGTTCCGCTTGTCCACCGCCTCGCCCGTCTTGGGGCTGATCAGGTTGTAGTCGCCGCCCTCCTCCAGTGCCGTCATGAACTCGTCCGTCACGGCCACGCTGATGTTGAAGTTCGTGAGCGTGGTCATGTCCGCCTTCATCTCGATGAAGTGGTCGATGTCCGGGTGGTCGACACGCAGGATGCCCATGTTGGCGCCCCGTCGCGTGCCGCCCTGCTTGATCGCCTCCGTGGCCGAGTCGAACACCGTCATGAAGGAGACCGGGCCGCTGGCGACGCCCATGGTGCTGCGCACGCGGTCGTTCGCCGGGCGCAGACGCGAGAAGGCGAAGCCCGTGCCGCCGCCCGACTTGTGGATGACGGCCGTATCGCGGATCGCCTTGAAGATCCCGTCGATCGAGTCCGGCACCGGCAGCACGAAGCACGCCGAGAGCTGCTGCAGGTCGCGGCCCGCGTTCACCAGCGTCGGCGAGTTCGGGAGGAAGTCGAGCGAGGAGAGCAGGCGGTAGAAGTCCTGCTCGGCGGCGGTGCGATCGGCCTCGGTGCCGCCGTACCGCAACTCCGCCTGTGAGAGGTTGCGCGCGACCCGCTGGAAGCACTGGTCGGGCGTCTCGATCGGATCGCCCTTGTCGTCGCGCGCCACGATGCGACGTTCCATGACCACGACGGCGTTCTCCGAAAGCGGTGTCGCGACGAAACCGGCGCCGGTATCGGGAGTGGGCTCGGAAGTGGTAACCATGATGTCCTCCAGCAGGTCCAGGTGGCGGGTCTAAAGCTAGAACGTTTGTTCGGGGCGGGAAGAATAGCGCCGCTCGCTCCGGGTTGCAACCTCCATCGCTACCCTACCGTCCGCAGGATTGGCGCCGGCTCTTCCGAGCCCCCGTCCTCTCGTGCGGCGTCTTCGGGGAACGCGAGCTGCTGGGTGCGCTCATCGAAGGTGGGCACGCGCCCCTCGTCGAGCGCCTGGAGCGCGTCCTTGAGCGAGTCAAGGTCGGCGAAGGCGCGGTAGACCGAAGCGAAACGGATGTAGGCGATGTGGTCGATCCGCCTCAGCGCATCGACGGCGAGCTCGCCGATAACCGAGGACGACACCTCGAGGCGCCCGTCGCGGGTGACGCGCCCCTCGATGTCGGCCACGACGGCGTCGAGCCGGTCGGCGGAAACGTTGCGCTTGGCGCAGGCCGAGCGCAGCCCGGCGAGCAGCTTCTCCCGATCGAAGTCCTCCCGGCGCCCGTCCTTCTTGACCACCTGCACGGTGGAGCGAAGGACGGTCTCGAGGGTCGTGAAGCGCTCCCCGCAATCCGCACACTCGCGCCGTCGGCGTACGGCGTTTCCGGTTCCCCGGCTGTCCGTAACGCGGGAGCTTTCCGAGTGGCAGAAGGGGCAGCGCATAACGACTTCGAACTGTTAACGGGTGTTAACGCCTTTCTCGCTGGATGCGCATCATCGCCTATATCTTGGGGGCCTGTCAATATATTTGCCACAACATGTGGGGGCTGTTAACGCACCATAACAGTTTACCGCGTGGGCAGGCTCACGGCCCGAACGGCGCCTTTACCGGCGGCGTCGAACCTCATGGAACTGGCACGCTTCCGTGTCGGGCCAGGGCCCGAGCACGCCGCTTCCCGGGTGCAGACACCGCCCTCGCCCGGTGTCGCCGGGGACGAACTCGTGGCAGTTCTCGCACGTGAGAGCCGTCTTCGCGCCGGGATTCAGGTCCTCCCGCACCGCCGCCATGAGGCTGCGTGGTCCGGGTTGCCAGGCGAGCGCCCGCAGGTCGTCGTCCGGCGGCGAGGCGGCAACCGCACTGGCGAAGAAGTCGTCGTCGGAGCGCCGCCGCTTGCGGCGGTTTTCCGAGCGCCGCAACGCCTCTGCCCCCAGGCTCTCCCGGTCACGACGGGAACGGCGTTTGCGGCCCTTGCGACGGCCCATGACCGCAGCCTAGCGAGACGCCACCCCCGCGTCGAGCAGTCCCGGCGGCGGCTCAGAAGCCGGGCAGCCGCCCCTCTCGCCCGCCTCCGGCGACCTCCGCCTCGTGCGCGAGCAGTGCCCGCTTCCTGTCGAGGCCGCCCGCGAATCCGGTCAGCGAGCCGCTCGCTCCCACGACCCGGTGGCAGGGCACGATAACGGGCGCCGGGTTCCGCCCCGTCGCCGCCCCCACCGCCCGCGCCGCCGCGGCCCGCCCGACCTCGCCGGCGATGACGCCGTAGCTTCGCGTCTCCCCGAACGGGATGCGCGCCAGCTCGCTCCAGACGAGCCGCTGGAACTCCGTGCCTTCGAGGTCGAGCGCCAGGTCGAACTCCCGGCGCTCGCCACGGAAGTACTCACCGAGCTGGCTGACCGCCCGATCCAGGTGCTCCCTCGCCCTCGGCTCCGGTCGGCTTCCGCCGTCACGCTCGCGTCCCCACTGCACCTCCCGGACGCCCCGCGCCGACGCGACGACCGTGAGGTCCCCGATTGGCGTCGCGATCGCGCGGGTGGCCAACGGTGCGGGGTCTACCGGTGCCACTCCGCGATGTTCCAGACCTCGCTGTCCCAGGCGTTGAACTTGACGCCCTTCAGCGTGTTTACGTGCGCCGAGACGATGCCGCGGCTCACAAGCGGGATCTCGAAGTAGCTTCGCACGAGGATGTCGTTCAGCCGTTTCACCAGCGCCTCGCGCTCCGGTCCGATGGGGAGCTGCGGCAGTTCCTCGTAGGCGCCGTCGTATTCAGGGCTGCAGGCTCTCGCGACGTTCCCCTCGGCCCAGGAGTTGTCGTGCGTGGGGATGTGGGTGCAGCGGTTGTCGGAGAGGTAGTTCTGCGGCTCAAGGCCGCCGCCCGTTGCG
>DAOUID010000186.1:0-7696 GCA_034428315.1 Dehalococcoidia bacterium | reverse complement strand
GCCCGCCCCTCCGCGTCGGCCACCACCGTGTGCGCTCCCTTCAGCGCGACGGTGCAGCCGTACCGCCCCGCCGCCTCCCGCGCCGCCCCCACCCGGTTCGCCTGCACCTCCCCCACGCTCGACCCCAGCAGCCGGGCCATCTCCCCCGGGTGCGGCGTGAGCACTGCGTCCGCGGGCGTGCGCTCCGCGCCGTCCTCGAGGACCGCCAGCGCGTTCAGCGCGTCCGCGTCGATCACGATCCGCCCGGCCACGTCTTCCTCCGCGTCGGGAAGAACCGCCCAGACCAGCGCCTGTGTCTCCCCGGTGTGGCCCAGCCCCGGGCCCAGCACGCCCGCATCGAAACTCGCCCACTCCCGTCGCAGCGCCAGCGCTGCCTCGCCCGTGAGACCGCCGTCATCGGCCGCTTCCTGCGGGAGCCACGTCGCCTCCGCTGCCGCCGGCGCGATCGAGGCGATGACCGGCTCAGGGCACGAGATCGTCACGAGGCCCGCCCCGGCGCGGTAGGCGGCTGTCGCCGCCAGCGCCGGCGCCCCCCGGTAGCGCGAGCAGCCACCCACCACCAGCACCTTGCCGAACGTGCCCTTGTTCGCGTCCTCCGGCCGCGCCGGCAGTGCCTCCCGCGTCCACCGCGACGTGATCAGCTCCAGCGACGCCTCTTCCATCGCCTCCGCCGGGATCCCGATGTCGACCACCTGCACCCGCCCCACGACCCCGCTGCCCATCGCCTGGTACATGCCTACTTTCGGCAGCCCGAAAGTCACCGTCACATCCGCCGGTACCGTCAGCGGGTCCACACCGCCACCGTCCGCGTCCAGCCCCGTCGGCAGGTCGACGGCCAGCACCTTCGGCGGCTGCGAGCCCGCGCGCGCTTCCGCCAGCAGGACCAGCGCCTCCCCGATCGGCTCCTCCGCGGTCAGCGGCCGCGCCTTCCCTACCCCCAGCAGCGCGTCTACCACGAGGTCGGCGTCCCGCATCCCCGCCAGCGCCCCGGCGGCCTCCTCCCCCTGCACCACCCCGAGTTCCCGCACCGTCAGCTGCTCCAGGTTCGAGTCCTCCGAACGGCCCTTCGGCGCCACCACCGTCACGTCCGCCCCCCAGTCGTGCAGGTGTCGAGCCGCCACGAGCCCGTCCCCGCCGTTGTTCCCTGGTCCCGCCAGCACGACGATCTGCCGCCCCTCGAGCGTGCCCAGTAGCATCCACCCTTCCTGCGCCGTGGCCAGCCCCGCCTCCTCCATGAGCTGCTCCTCGCTTGAGCCGGCCTCCACCGCCGCGCGCTCCATCGCGCGCATCTCCTCGACCGTCACCAACTTCACGAGCACCACTCCTTGACTGGCTGAAGCTTCAATCGACGCACATCGGCAATTGGGCGTGCCTCAACATTCATCGCAGGCCCTCTTCGCGCACGAGCCGTTGCGCCGCCTCGCCCATGCGCGGCGTGTCCTCGGCTTCGCTCAGCGCCCGGTCGCCCACCACCGAGGCCATGGCGAACTCCTTCGAGTGCGTCAGGCTGATGTCGAGCCCCCGCAGCTCGATGCGCTCGGCCCGGCCCGCGCCCCGCCGGTAGAGGAACACCAGCGGCTTCCCCCGCCGGTTCGGCAGGATCTCGATGTCGCGCCACCCGACTCCGCGAACGCCCGTGCCCAGCGCCTTCATCACCGCTTCCTTCGCCGCGAAGCGCGCCGCCAGCTCGGGCACGCGGCCGCGGCAGTGGCGCACCTCGTCCTCCGTGTACACCCGCCGCAGGAAGCGCTCGCCGTGCCGGTCGAGCACCTTGCGCACGCGTGCGATCTCGATGATGTCGATGCCGTGGGCGAACTTGCGCGGCATCGCACGATCCTAGCCCCTCGCCCTTCCCCACGCCCGGACCGTACCCTTGGACCATGACCGCCACCATCATCGACGGACGCGCCGTCGCCGCCGAGCTTCGCGCCGAGCTCGCCGGCGAGGTCGCCGATCTCGCCGCCAGGGGGACAACCCCCGGCCTCGCCGCCGTTCTCGTCGGCGACGACCCTGGCTCGGTCAGCTACGTGACCGCCAAGGCCGAGGCCTGCGCCGAGATCGGCATCTTCTCCGAGACCATCCGCCTCCCCGCCGACATCTCCCAGGACGCTCTCCGCGACCGCATCCGCGAGCTCAACGCCGACCCCCGCTTCCACGCCATCCTCCAGCAGCTCCCCCTCCCCGACCACATCGACGAGCGCCTCATCCTCGACGCCATCGACCCCGCCAAGGACGTCGACGGCCTCCACCCCACCAACCTCGGCCGCCTCCTGCGCGGCGAGACCAGCGGACCCATCCCCTGCACGCCCCAGGGCGTCATGCACCTCCTGGCCGCTTCCGGCGTCGACCCCGCCGGCGCGCACGCCGTCGTCGTCGGGCGGTCCTCGCTCGTCGGCAGGCCCCTGGCCGTCCTCCTCGCCAACAAGGCCGCCGGGGCGAACGCCACCGTCACCCTCTGCCACACCGGCACCGCCGACCTCGCAGCCCATACCGGCACCGCCGACATCCTCGTCGTCGCCGCCGGCCGCCCCGGTACCGTCACCGCCGGGATGGTCAAGCCCGGCGCCACCGTCATCGACGTCGGCACGAACCGCATCGATGACGCCTCCCGCAAGCGCGGCTGGCGCCTCGTCGGCGATGTCGACTTCGCCGGTGTCTCCGAGGTCGCGGGCCGCATCACGAAGGTGCCCGGCGGCGTCGGCCCCATGACCATCGCCATGCTCCTCGCCAACACCGTCCGCGCCGCGCGCGTCGCCGCCCGCTAGCCCCTCACCCCGATCCTTGGGACACTGGCGCCATGCACCAGCTGCTGAACCAGGCCCGCGATCTGCTCCTCCGTATCTCCGACACGCTGGTGCGTCTTTGACCTCCCCGTAGCCGAAGAACGACTCGCCGAGCTCGAAGCGCAGTCCGCCGAGGGCGCCTTCTGGGACGACGCCGACAACGCGCGCGCCGTCATGCAGGAGATCGCCGCCTTGCGCGAGCGCGTCGAGACCTGGCGTGGCCTCGAAACCCGCGCTCGCGACCAGGTCGAGCTCCTCGATCTCGCCCTCGCCGAGGACGACGACTCCATCGTCGATCACGCCTCCGAGGACCTCCGGCAGCTGGAAGGCGAGCTCGAACGGCTCGAGTTCGAGCTCCAGCTCTCCGGTGAGTACGACCACCGCGACGCCATCCTCGCCATCCACGCCGGCGCCGGCGGCACCGAGTCCCAGGATTGGGCCGAGATGCTCATGCGCATGTACCTGCGCTGGGCCGAAGCGCACGGCTACGGCACCGAGGTCCTCGATACCACCGAGGGCGAGGAAGCGGGCATCAAGAGCACGACCGTCGAGATTCGGGGCCCCCTCGCCTACGGCTACCTGGCCAGCGAGCGCGGCGTCCACCGCCTCGTGCGGCTCTCCCCCTTCGACCAGGCCCACGCCCGCCACACCAGCTTCGCCAAGGTCGAAGTCATGCCCGAGGTCGCCTCCACGAGCGAGATCGAGGTCAACCCCGACGAGATCCGCGTCGATGTCTTCCGCGCCAGCGGCCACGGCGGGCAGAACGTCCAGAAGAACTCCACCGCCATCCGCATCACCCACATCCCCACCGGCATCGTCGTCACCTGCCAGAACGAGCGCTCCCAGCACCGCAACCGGGCCAGCGCGATGAAGGTCCTCGAGGCGCGCCTGCTCGAGCGCGAGCTGCTGGCGCAGGAGGAGGAACGGGCCCGCCTCAAAGGTAAACATGTGGATATGGGCTGGGGAAACCAGATACGGAGCTACGTCCTGCACCCCTATAAGATGGTGAAGGACCACCGAACCGAATTCGAGACGAGCAACACCACCGCCGTGCTTGATGGAGACCTGGACGACCTGATGGGAGCCTACCTTCGCGCCCAGGTGGGAGAGGACGCGTGAGCCGCGTCCTCCTCCTGCCCCTCCTCGCCCTGCTGGCCGGCCTCGCCATAGGCCTGCCCTCGGGCTCTTCCGCCCAGACCTCCGGCTTCGTCACCACGATCGACAACGAATTCCCCCAGTTCCTCCGCTTCCGCCTCACCACCTCCGCTCCCGGCGAGGTGTCGGAGGTCATTCTCCGCTACCGCGTCGTCGGTTCCGGTTCCCTTGCCCGCGCCACCCCCGACGAGTTCGAGCCCACCGCCGATGTGCGGGTCGAGGTTCGTATCCCCACCGGCGTCCTCGGATTCATCCCCGTCGGCAGCGAGTTCATCTACCACTGGGAGCTCGTGCTCGCCGACGGCTCGACCGTGGAGAGCGAGGAGGACCGCTACGTCTACCTGCCCACCGGCAAGGTGTGGAGAAGCGTCCACAACGACTTCATGCGCGTGTACTTCCACGGCGACGAGGAGAACACCGCCCGCCGCCTCCTCGACGCCGCCGAACGCACTTACGTGCGCATGGGCAGGTTGCTGCAGGTCGAGTTGCAGGTCGTCCCCGTCAACACTGTCCTCTTCGCCTCCGAGGCCGACCTTGAGGAGGCCAACCCCAATCGCAGCGAGGCCTACGACGCCGCCACCTTCGTCTGTGGTACCCAAGTCGCGATCAACGTCATCTTCGTCATCGACCGCAGCTGCGGTACCCGCGACCGCAGCGACACCCTCCGCCACGAGTTCACCCACATCCTCGTCGAAGCAGCCGGCGAGGGAGGTCTCGGCAAGGTTCCCGCCTGGCTCAACGAGGGCACCGCCGTCTACTCCCAGACAGAACCCGGCGATGGGTTCGAGAGACCCTTCGAGCTTGCCGCCATCACCGACCGCCTCATCCCCTTCACGACCATGACCGCCGGGAACAACAACCCCAGCCAGGTCAGCCTCTTCTACGGGCAGTCCTACGCGATGGTCGATTTCCTCATCGAGACCGGCGGTGAGGAGGACTTCGCCCGCCTCTTCGCCACCATCAAGGCCGGCAACCGCTTCGACCATGCCATCGAGATGATCTACGGCTGGACCTTCAGCGAGTTCGAGGATGCCTTCCGCGCCTACCACGAGCTTCCGCCCCGCCAGCCCGCGACCCCGCCCCCGCCCGCCCGCCAGGAGCCCGTCTCCACCCCTGAGGCGACTCCCGAACCCGAGCGCCCGCAGTCCACTGTACCCCCCACCACCGCGGCCGAGCAGGCCGAGCCCGAGGCCACCCCTGCCAGCGCGGCCCCGGCCGCTTCTTCCGGTGGCGGCGGCGGGCGAGACCTGAGCAACGTCGCCCTTGGCGCCATCGCCGGCGGCGCCATCCTTGCCCTGCTCGCCATCTTCGCCTTCCTCCTCTCCCTCATGCTCGGCAACCGCGATCAGCCTGCCGCCTCCGAGGCCGTCGCCGGAGACGCCACGGAGCCATCCGGCCCGGTGACCAGCTCATCCGGGAGCTCCGTCTTCGCCGCCAGCTCGCGTTCCGAGGAGTCGCCCGCCCCTGCCGTGGAGGAAGAACCCGAGCCAGAGGAACCCGAGTTCGACGAGTGGGGTCCGCGCTCCGGCTAGGCCTCCGCCGCCTCCCGGTCCTGCTCCCGCAGGCCCTTCCCCACGATCACCCAGCGCTGCAGCGCCGTCAGGTTCGCCAGCACTGCCAGGATGATGATCACCACCGTGAGCCCGTTCGCCAGCAGGCCGATTCCCAGCAAAAGCACCCGCTCCTGCCGTCGGAAGAGCCCTTCCCGCGTCGCTACGCCCAGCGCCTCGCCCCGCGCCCGCACGTAGCTCACGGCGATGCTCCCGAAGAGCGCCGCGAAGCCGAACCCCGCCTGCACGTCCTCCCCCCGTTCCGCGAAGTACCAGATGCACGCCGCCAGCACGAGCGCCTCGCCGACGCGGTCCATCACCGCATCCAGCAGGGCCCCGTAGGGAGTCGCCTGCCCCGTCGCCCGCGCCACCGCCCCGTCCACGAAGTCCATGGCGGCGAACCCCAGGAACACCACCCCCGCGATCAACAGCCGCTCCTCGACGATGAGCCACGCCGCCACCCCGCTCCCCGCCACCCCCGCCAGCGTGATCATGTTCGGCGTGATGCCCAGCCTCCCGATGCCCCGCCCGATAGCGTCGCTCGCCGCCGCCGGGATCCGTTCGGGCAGGAGCCGCAGTCGTCGCTGACTCACGCCCGCGCCGGCTCCTCTTCCGCCGCCTGCGACTCCGCCACCTGCCCGCGCTCGTAGAGCAGCCGCTCGTAGTACGCCATCACCCGCCTCGCCACGTTCTCCCAGCTGTAGTGCGCCGCCTGTGCCTGGCCCTGCTCCGCGATCGCCTCGCGCAAATCCTGGTCGTGACGCAACCGCAGGACCGCCTCCGCGATCGCCCCGTCGTCCTTCGGTGGCACCAGCAGCCCGTCGACCTCGTTCGTGATCACCCCCGCGAATCCCTCGATGTTGCTCGCGACTACCGGCAAGCGTGCCGCCATCGCCTCCAGCAGCGCGATTCCCTGGCTCTCGTTCCCCGTCGCCGGCGAGCAGAAGGCATGCGCGCTGTGGTGGTACCGGGGCAGCTCGCCGTACGGCACGTTCGAGCGGAACGCCACGTTCTCGTCCGGTCCCACGATCCGCTCGTACCGCCGGAAGCTGCCCGCTCCCACCACGATCAGGCGGCTCTGCGGCTCCGCCTCCCGGATGCGCCGGAAGGCGCGCAGCGCGTACTTCAGCCCCTTTCGCTTCTCCGGACGCCCCACGAACAGCAGGTTGAAGCAGCCGTCGTCGAACTCCGGCAGCGGCTCATGCTCCCCCGCGAAATGCCCGAAGTCGATCCCGTTCGGGATCAGGTTGAAGTAGCCGGGGAAGTACCGCCCCACCAGGCGCGCCGCCGCCGGCGAGACCGCGATCTTGCCGTCCAGCCGCCGGAACCATCGCCTGATCAGCGGCCGTGAGTACCCGTAGAACCGGTTCCCCCCATCCTTCGCCGCGTGGAACGTGCCCACGTTCGCCGCCTGCGAGTGGCGCAGCACCTGGTACGGCAGCAGCGGCATCAGGGGCTCGTGCAGGTGCACCACCTCGAACGCCCCCTCTCCCAGCAGGCTCTCGATCGCCCGCCCCTTCCACGTGAAGCTGATGCGAGCCATCGAGCCGCTCGCCGGGACCGGCGTCGGCCGCCCCATCACCACGCAGTCCCCCTCCGCCTCCTCCGGATCCGACGCCGGCGCCAGGATCGTGACCTCGTGCCCCCACTGCCGGAACTTCGTGCCCAGCTGGCCGATGTGCCGGTTCACCCCGCTCGGCACGGACCAGTCGTACGGCGACACCAGCGCGATCCTCATCGTCCGCTCACCCATGTCCCTCGGCGCACCATCTTACGGGGCGTCGCCGAGAACCCCCACGCCAGCCCCAGCGCCGCCTGCCCCAGCCCGATCTCCCGTAGCGACGGCGGCCTGGAGTGCCCCTCCCGCACCGCCCCCGAGGCCAGCGCGGCATACAACTCCTCGGCCGTGCCTCCCTCGAATTCCGTCCACCCTGTCCCCAGCTGCGGGAGGTGGTGGCAGTCGCTCCCGCCGCACACCGGCAGCCCCCAGCGCTCCGCGTTCCGCTCCTGGGTCTTGCGTGCCGTCACCCGCCCCGCCGGACTGAGGTTCGCCTCGATCGCGTCGAACATGATCCCTTCCTCCCGCCGCCCCACCACCCGGTCGATCGTGCGCCCGCTCAGCGACCGCGTCAGCCAGCTCATCGGGTGGGCGGCGATCGCGATGCCCCCCTGCGCATGGATCGCTTCGATCGTCGCCTCCACCGACCG
>DAOUID010000185.1:0-9327 GCA_034428315.1 Dehalococcoidia bacterium | reverse complement strand
GCTGGCCGGGTTCGAGCCGGCGCCCATCCTCAACCTCCACCTCTGGTTCGACCGCGCGGTGGCGGACTTCCATTTCGGGGCGTTCATCCGCTCCGAGGTGCAGTGGGCATTCAACCGCAGCCGCATCGGCGGCGAGGACGAAACCGACGGGCAGCGCCTGGTGCTCTCGATCAGCGCGCCGGGGGAGCTGTTCTCGCTGAGCCAGGAAGAGGTGTGCGAGCGCGTGCTGCCGCAGCTCCGCCGAGCGCTGCCGGCTGCCCGCGAGGCGGAGCTGGTGCGCTACCGGGTGACGAAGGAGCCGGAGGCGACCTTCGTGCCGGCGCCGGGCCTCTCGCGGCCCGGGGCGCGTACGCCTCTTCCGAACTTCTACCTGGCGGGCTCCTACACCAACACGGGATGGCCCGCCACCATGGAATCGGCCGTTCGCAGCGGTCTCGCCGCGGCACGGGCAGTGGAGGCGGACGGTGCATAGCCTTCGCGCCGTTCGCTCCGTATGCTGTGCCGCCAGTCCCCCGGAGGAATCAGGATGGGTATCCCCCTTCGCCAGGCGTTCGCCGTCAGCCGTTACCTGCTGAAACAGAAGCTGCTTCGCAAGGAGCGCTACCCGCTCGTGCTCATGCTGGAGCCGCTCTATCGCTGCAACCTCGAGTGCGAGGGCTGCGGGAAGATCCAGCATCCAGAGGAGATCCTGAACACGTACCTCTCACCGGAGGAGTGCTGGGAAGCGGCCGACGAGTGCGGCGCGCCGGTTGTCTCCATCGCGGGCGGGGAGCCGCTCATCCACCCCCAGATCGACGAGATCGTAGGGGGCCTGATCGAGCGCAAGAAGTTCATCTACCTCTGCACGAACGCGATCCTGCTCGAGCGCTGGCTGCCGAAGCTGAAGCCCTCGCCTTACCTCACGATCAGCGTGCACATGGACGGGCTGCGCGAGCAGCACGACAAGGCCGTGGACCGCGATGGCGTGTTCGACAAGGCGGTGAAGGCCATCCGCCTGGCGAAGGAGCAGGGCTACCGCGTGAGCACGAACACGACGGTCTTCAACGACAGCTCGCCCACGGAGATGGGCGACCTGTTCAACTTCCTGATGGACGACCTGAACGTGGACGGGATGATGGTCTCGCCGGGGTACGACTACCCGAAGGCGCCGAACCAGAGCGTGTTCCTGAAGCGCCCGGAGATGATCTCGACGTTCAAGTCGATCCTGGATTCTCCCGACCGCCGCCGCTGGCGGTTCTTCCACACACCGGTGTTCCTCGACTTCCTGCAGGGGAAGCGAGCGATGCAGTGCACGGCCTGGGGCAACCCGACGCGGAGCGTGCTGGGCTGGCAGCGTCCCTGCTACCTGATGAACGAGAGCTACGCCACGAGCTTCGTCGAGCTGATCGAAGAGACCGAGTGGGAGCGGTACGGCTACGGGCGGGATGCGCGCTGCACGAACTGCATGGCGCATTGCGGTTACGAGGCCACGGCGGTGGGCGCGACCATGGCGAGTCCGCTCGAGGGCGTCCGCGCAGCGCTGGGCACGATGGGCGGCCGCGGTAGTTCGTGAGCCTGCTCATCGTGGCGCCCACGACGCGCGAGGCGCGCGCGATCGGGTCCGGGTGCCAGGTCACCGGCACGGGTGAAGCGGGCGAACGCGCGCTCACGGAGCTGCTGCAGGAGCAGAAGCCGGACACGGTGCTCATCGCGGGGCTCTGCGGCGGGCTCGACCCCTCGCTCCGGACCGGGGACCTGATCCTGGCGCGGGAAGTACTCGACGAGGCGGGCGAGGGACTCCAGCCGCCGTCGACGACGTTGTCGAGCGTGCGCCGGGCGATGCGGAACGAGGGCTCGCGGTTCGTCTGCTCGCGGCTCGTAACGGTGGCGAAGCCGGTGGCGACTCGCGACGCGAAACGTGACCTCTGGAACGTCCACGGGGCGGCCGGGGCCGACATGGAGACCGCCGCCTTCGCGCGCGTGGCGACCGAGCACGGGGCGGACTGGATGGCGCTGCGGGCGATCATCGACCCCGCCGCGATGTCGCTGCCGGGGTCCCTGCACGACTGGGGCGGTGAAGCCGACTTCGGGACGGCGTTGCGGATGGCGCTGCGGCCCCAGGACTGGCTCGGGGGCGGGAGGCTGGCGCTGGCCCTGTGGCCGGCGCTGCGGGCGTTGCGCGCAGGCGCGCCGATCGTGGCGCGCGTGGCCCGCGACACCGTCCCGCTCGGCGACGACCTGCTGGCCTGATGCCCGCCCCGCTCGTCGTCGTCATCACCGGGGCAAGCTCGGGTATCGGGCGGGCGACGGCCGTGCGCTTCGCGCGGGAAGGCGCGAGCGTGGTGCTGGCGGCGCGATCGCAGGAGCGGCTCCAGCGACTGGCGGAGCGACTCGAGGAGCGCTTCGGGGTGGAAGCGCTGGCCGTGCGCTGCGACGTGGGCCGGCGCGAGGACGTGGAGGCGCTGGTGGGAGCGGCGATGGCGAGTTTCGGACGCATCGACGTGCTCGTGAACAACGCCGGCCAAGGCCTGTACGGCCGCATCGAGGACACGCCGGAGGAGGCGTTCCGGGACCTGCTGGAGACGAACGTGCTGGGCACGCACCAGGCGATCCGAGCCGTGCTCCCCCACATGCGGCGCCAGCGGTCGGGGCACATCGTCAACGTCGGGTCGGTGGTGGGGAAGCGGAGCTGGCCGTATCACGGGGCGTACGCCGCCAGCAAGTTCGCGCTGACGGGCCTCACGCAGGCGCTGCGGGGGGAGCTGGCGGGGTCGGGGGTGAGCGTGTCCCTGGTGCTGCCGGCGAGCACGGACACGGAGTTCTTCGCGAACGCGCGCTCCTACTCGCCCGAGTACGTCCCGGCGCCTCTCGGTCCCGTGCAAACCCCGGGGCAGGTTGCGCGGGCGATCGTGCGTTCGGTGCAACGTCCCTCAACCGAGGTGCACCTGCAGCCGCTGATGCGGGTCGCGCACGTGCTCGGCGAGGTGTTTTCGGGCCTCACGGGGTGGGCGAGCGAGCTGCACTACCGCTGGCTACAGCGCTAGCAAGCCCTGGCGAAGTCCGCGGAGAGCCGGGGATACATCGGTTGGCTCTTGTATTGTTAGCGGGTGACAAACGATCCGGCGAGCGGAACGATCTCGATTCCGGGGGCACGGCTGCTGCTGGACCAGATGGTGCGGTTGAACGACAACGTCCTGGTCTCGGTCGACCATCTCCGCCAGCAGTCCCGCGCCTACCTCAGCGTGGGCGCTCTCGCAGTAACAGCATCAGCGGCGCTTCTTGCTCTCTCGGAAGACTTGCCGGCAGGACTCTGGATCGGCTCGGTAGTGGCGCTCGTTCTCTTCGGCATCTCGACGATCTACGCCGTGCTGGCGGAGCGCACGGCAGTCCTTCCAGACGCACCGGACGTGCTGGACCTCGCGGCGCTCGTCGACCAGGAGGAGTCCAGGTGGAGCGACGAACAGATAGCACTCTGGGTCGCTCGCGAGTACATCGAACGAATTCAGCCGGTTGCTGAGCGGGAGTTGGGAAGAACCGCGCAGTTCGTCAGGCTGCAGACGTTCCTGTTCCTGGCGGAGGTGGGAGTTGTGGGCGCTACGCTGACGGTCGCGTTAGCTCACTAGTCGGAAGGCGTTCCCGGCGCGGGAAAGGTCCGGGGATAGCCTCTCGGCGTGACATGCGGAGGCTTCTGCGAAGGCGGCGGTACCTCAACCCTCGGTTTCGGCTCTGATGGCGCCGCCTGCCCCTTGCCTTCTTTCTTGCTCATGCCTCCATGATGCCGTCCCGGGGCCCACATCGCCAGACCCCCGACGCGAAGGAGGGGCGGCCAGGCCGCCCCTCCGGTCGGATCGGTGAAGGGGCGGGGCGTTACTCCCGCGAGACCCAGTTCTCGAGCAGCTGGTGGAAGTGGCGGATCTTGGTCTCGCCGTAGTTCCCGAACTGCACGAACTCCTTCCTGGTCGCGTGCAGGCCGAGCTGCACGCGGGGAAGGTTGTAGGTGTCCTGGTTGAAGACGCGGGCGAGCATTCCCAGCTCGGGCGCCTCGGTCCAGTCGTCGTCGACGTCGATCCAGTGGATGGGGGCGGCGGGGGGCCGCTCGCCGTCCTGCGGGTAGGGGGCCAGGTAGAGGCACTCCATGATGCTCTCGTCTGGATTGTTCCCGTTCGGGCGGAAGCGATAGACGATGCGGTTGAACGAGCCCCAGGGGTGGAAGTTGGGGAACAGCGTGAAGTAGATGCTGTCGTTCAACTCGGCGTCGGGGACATCGTCCATCAGGTCGCCAAGGACGGGACGCAGACCCTCGCGCATGGCGGCGGCGCCGATCTCGCGGACGGAAGCGCCGTTCGAGGGCGCGGCCGTCATCTGCTCCATGCGCTTGTCCAGCTCTTCCGCAGCGCTCTCGGCCTCGACCTCGCCGTCGGCATCGTCGCCGGAGGCGCCGTTGCCGCGGCGGTTCTCCCAGTACTGGTCGTCGGTCTCGAGCTGCTTGCCGGCGAGCCACTGGCACATGTGCGGGTCGGCCTCGCCGAGATCGCCGCTGATCCAGGTGCCGCTCTCGGTGAAGAGGCCGGAGCGGCCATCGGGGGCGGTGACCAGGACGGTGCTATCGGGCTGGGTGTCGTAGACGGCGTTGGTGAGGGGGTGCCGCATCTTGAAGGGACTGGTGTCCGGGAGCGGCTCCTCCTGGACGACGTTGGAGAGGTGGGGGCTGGGAACGCCGTTCGGCGTGATGGCGCGGGCGTAGTTCCCGAACACGTCGTACTTGGAGTTGGCGTCGCAGATGCCGGCCAGGATCTGGGGGTGGGTAGCGACGACGTGGTAGGCCTCCATGAAGGCTTCCTGCGCCACCTTCCAGTTGCAGCGCAGCACCTTGGCGACGTGCGCCTCCTTGTAGCGCTTCTCGTAGGGAAGGAGGGTGAAGTGACTCTCCAGGTCACCGACGAAGTCCTCGAAGGGCTCGGCGTCGGGATCGGGGTTGATGAAGATGAAGCCGCCCCAGCGAGCGACCTTGACCTCGGGGAGCGTCTGCTCATCGGGGTTCACGTAGGGGAAGTCCCACTGGCAGGGGATCTCCTTGAGGGAGCCATCGAGGTTCCAGGTCCAGCCGTGGAACGCGCAGCGCAGGTCGCGGGCGCGCTTGCCGTCTTCCTGGCGAAGCAGGCGACCGCGGTGGAGGCAGGCGTTGTGGTAGGCCTTGAACTCCTCTTCGGCGACGCGCACGACGAGGTAGGAGAGGTCGGCGAGGTCGTAGACGAGGTAGTCGCCGACGTCGGGAATGTCGTCCTCGTGGCAGGCCATCTGCCAGACGCGCTTCCAGAGCTTCTCGATCTCGATGTCGTGCCATTCGCGCGAGGTATAGCGCTCGACGGGCACGAGGGTGGGCTGGCCCTCCTCGAGCGGGGAGTCGCGGAGCAGGTACTCGGGGACGGGGTGGCTGTCCTCGGCCAGGAGCTGGGTGTAGGGAACGCCGGCGGAGCGGTTGGTACCGGTCAGGGTTTCGGTCATGGTGGGAGCCCTCGATTCGAGACCGTGATGGGGTCTGCGGTTTCGCGGCGGATCGTAGCAGAGCGGGCGCTACATCGGGGCGCCGCGCAGCTCCCCCCGCATGGGGTAGGCTGGCGCGCACGCGGCCCCCTGGCCGCGACGCACCAAGAGAAGGAGGAGCACGATGCTCCTGGAAGGCAAAGTCGGGATCGTCACGGGCGTGGGGATGGGCATGGGGGAGGCGGTCGCGAGGCGCTGGGCGCGCGAGGGCGCGCGGGTGATCGGCACGGACGTGAACGACGAGGCCGGCCACGCCGCGGTCGACGCGATCAAGGCGGCCGGCGGCGACATCCACTACATCCACGCGGACGCGGGGAGCGAGGCGGACTGGGAGGCGGTGGGCACCTACGCCGTGAACGAGCTCGGCGGGCTGCACGTCCTCCACAACAACGCCGCCGTCCACTTCTGGTTCGACTCCATCAACGACCCGATGGAGAAGTGGGACCAGATGATGGCGATCAACCTGCGGGGCGTCATGCTCGGCTGCCGCGTCGCCATCCGCCACATGATCACGGCGGGCGGAGGGGCGATCGTGAACACGTCGTCGGTGTCGGCGCTCCACGGGGTGCCCCTGCAGGGGCTGTACGGCTCGACGAAGGCGGGCGTCATCAACCTGACGCGCTCGCTGGCGCGGGCCTACGGACCCCAGGGCGTGCGCGTGAACGCGATCTGCCCGGGCACGATCGACACGCCCATGCTGCACACGGCCGCGGCGGAGGCAGCCGAGCTGTACCGCGACCAGGACGAGCCGGTGGGCGGCCGGGGCGGGAGCACCGGCCCGACGCTCGACGGCGGGCGCCTGGGCACGCCGGACGAGATCGCGAACGCGGTGACGTTCCTTGTGTCGGACGAGGCGTCCTACATCAGCGGCGTCTGGTTGCCGGTGGACGGAGCGATGATGGCCTGATGTCCACGCCAGAGTCTCGGGAGGGCTACCGTGATCGCCTAGGCGAGCAGGGGCTTCGCCCGATCGAGGTCTGGGTACCCGATAGACGCTCACCCGAGTTCGCCAGCGAGGCGCATCGCCAGTCGCTGCTGGCAGCTCGCAGTCCACACGCGGAGGAAGACCAGGCCTTCGTCGACTCCATATCCGACTGAGGTTGCCCGCTACGCGCTGGCCTTCGCTGGTTCCTTGGCCCAGGCGAGGCCGCGGCGGACGAGCTCGTAGAAGACGGGGAGCTCCCAGGAGCCGCGCATGATCGGCGCCTCGTCGACGAGGGGCTGCATGTCGTACTTGCCGCAGGAGTGGCCGAGGGTGAGGTAGAAGACGGCGCCCTCGCCCAGCTCGCGCACATAGGCGATGAGGCGGGGGTCGTCATCGGGCCAGTCGTTCTCGACGTAGCCGGCCTCGAACTTGCCGGTGAAGCGCGTCTCGAGGAGGGGAGTGAGGCCCTCGGAGTAGTCGCACAGGTATATCTCGTCGGAGGCCTCGAACGGCTCGATGCCGGCGACGAGGGGGTGGTCCGGGGCCGTCACCGTCACCTGGAAGGGCTGGGTCGGGGGGTGGGAGATGAAGCGGCTGCCGAGGGTCTCCATGAAGGTGTCGCAGATGCGGGGGGCGATGATGCCCTCGGGGCCGAAGTCGAGGAGGGCGTTGGTGGCGTGCAGGGCTACCCAGCGCCCGCCGCCCTCGACGAAGGCGCGCAGGGCCTCCTCCTCTTCCGGTTCGGGGCGCAGGTCGCAGGTGTAGGTCACGAGGATGTCGGCAGCGCGGATGCCCTCGGTGTCGGCGAAGGACTCGGCCACGCGGACGCGCACGTCGTCGTCCTCGTGGAGCAGCTTCAGCAGCTCCAGGCGGGCGAAGTCGGTGTCGTGAAAGCGGGCGTTGGCGACGAGATAGGCATCGATTCGCGGCATGGCCGCGATGATACGCCGTCAGGCGATGACGCCCCGGTCGAAGAGCGCGGCAATCTCGTCCTCGGCGAAGTCGAGGTCGCCGAGGACCTCGCGGGTGTGCTGGCCGAGCATGGGGGCGACCTGCATGGGCACGTCGGAGCCGGAAAGCAGGGCGGGCATGCGCATCACCTTCACCGTGCCGAGCTCGGGGTGGTCCAGCTCCTCGACGAGGCCGCGTTCGGAGAGGTGCGGGTCGGTGAAGAGCTCGTAGGTGTCGAAGGTGGCGGAGCAGGGGACGCCGGCGCTTCCGAGCTCCTTCATGGCCTCGTGCTTGGTGCGTTCGAGGGTCCACTCCTTGACGATGTCGTAGAACTCGGCGCCGTGCTCGAAGCGGCCGCGCTGGGTCTCGAAGCGGGGATCGCTGATGAGCTCGGGCATGCCGATGGTCATGCAGAAGGCGTCCCACTGGGCGGTGGTCACCACCATCACGAAGACGTAGTCGTTCTGGCCGCCGCCCTTGCAGGGGTAGACGTCGGTCCCGGGGCCACGGGCGTTGCCGGTGCGCTCCTGCGGGGACTCACCCCAGGTGCGCAGCCCGAGCGTGCGCATGAAGAGGGTGACGGCCTCCTGCATGGAGATCTCGATGAACTGGCCCTCGCCGGTGCGCTGCTTCTGGACGTAGGCGGCGGTGATGGAAAGAGCGAGCTGGGCGCCCGTGCCGGAGTCGCCGATGGTGGGGCCGGGTCGCGTGGGCGGGCCAGCGGCGTTGCCGGTGACGGAGAAGGTGCCGCCCGCGGCCTGCGCCACCCAGTCGTAGGAAGGGAAGCCAGAGTAGGGGCCGCTCAGCCCGAATCCCTTGAGGCGGGCGTAGATGATGGAGGGGTTGGCCTCTTTCATGACGTCGTAGGTGAGGTTGAGCTTCTCGATGACGCCGGGGCCGTAGTTCTCGACGAAGACATCGAACTCGGGGGCCATGCGGAGGAGGAGGTCGCGCCCCTCCTCGGAGGCGAGGTCGATGACGATGCTGCGCTTGTTGCTGTTGTAGTTGAGGAAGTACTGGGGGAGGCCGGCGGCGGCGACCACGCCGCGGCCGGGGTCGCCGCGGGGCGACTCGATCTTGACGACGTCGGCGCCGAGCCAGCCGAGGAGCTGCGTGCACGAGGTGCCGGCCTCGTACTGGGTCATGTCGAGCACGCGCATGCCGTCGAGAGCGGGCATCCTGTCTCCTCCCGGGCGAATGGCGCGATGATACTCCGCGGACCCCGGCGGGGCGTGCAGGGAGCGTTGCCAGGGCGTGTCGTATGCTGGCCTCGTGGCGTCTGGACCAACGACGAACCGGCCAGCTGAGGCCCCTGAGGACGCGCTCGACGCCCCCAACCTGCCTGACTTCCGCAAGCTCGCCGGCGGCGACTTCAGCGCCGTCGACTGGCGCATCTTCTGGAGTCTCCTGCCCCTCGTCGTCTTCCTCGTGCTGAACTCGTTCTGGCCGGAGGATCTGTGGCGGACGCAGGTGGCGATCATCGCCTCGTTCGCGGCATCCACGTGGGTGTTCGCAACGAACCGCGACAGCGGGGTCATCCGCTTCATCACCGTGCTCGGCTTCATCGTGGTGGCGGGGTCGGCGGTGGTGGGGCTTGCGGCGGATAGCGCCAAGGCGTTCGCCGCCCAGAACATCTACAGCGACTTCCTCGTGGCCGCCGTGTGCCTGGGCAGCATCGCCATCGGTAAGCCCCTCGTGGGGGCGGTCGCCCGCGAGAGCATCCCCGCGCTGCGCACGCTGATGGACCCGCAGCACCGGGTGTTCGTGATCCTGACGCTGGTGTTCATGACCTACAACATCGCGACGGGGATCTTCCGCATCTTCCTGCTGGGAGAGTTCTCGGCGAACGAGTACGTGATCGTGAGCCGGGTGACGTCGCCGATCAGCCTGGCGTTCTTCCTGGCCTGCTACTTCATGATCAAGCGGGC
>DAOUID010000184.1:0-10108 GCA_034428315.1 Dehalococcoidia bacterium | reverse complement strand
GTCACTAGTCACTACGCCTGAGCGCCGCGGGCCCACCAGTCACCAGTCACCAGTCACCAGTCACTACCCCTGAGCGCCGCGGGCCCACCAGTCACCAGTCACCAGTCACTACCCCTGAGCGCAGCGAGCCCACCAGTCACCAGTCACCAGTCACCAGTCACTAGTCACTAGTCACCACCGACCTCCCCCGCAACCACGCACAGCAGCTCCTCCTCCTCGAAGCGCGCGTACTGCTCGCACACGTACCCGTCCCCGTCCTCGTCGTACTCGAGCGGCACGCGGTAGTCCGGGAACCCGCCCCCGTCCTCGAACGCCCGCGGCGCGAGGTACCGCGCCGCCTCCCCGCACGACCCGTACGCCAGCGCCAGCATGTGCGCCCGCTCCCGCGCCGCCCACGTCTCGAAGTCCTGGTAGAAGCGCAGCAGCGGCACCCCGAACCACTCCTCGAACGCCGTGTGGATCTCCGCCCCGTCCAGCAGGTCCCGGTAGAGCGCCACCCAGCTCTCCTCCGTCCCGTACCGCTCCAGCGCGAACAGCGCCGCCGCCGTCATCAGGTCCTCGTGACCCCGCCCCTGCCGCAGCGCCGTCGCATCCTGGTGGAAGATCGCCGACCGGTAGCGGTCGTCCCGCACCGTCGGCGGCTTCCCCGTCCGGTACCACGTCCAGTAGTACTCGAACGTCGCCACCCCCAGCCAGCGCACGCTCACGAAGTCCCGCTGTGTCGCCCGGATGAACCACTGCCGCGCGATCTCCTCCGCGTCCCCCCGGCAGGAGGGGCCGAAGAACATGTGCACCCCCCGCTGGAAGGCGCAGTCGCTCGGCCGCTCCTCCAGCTCCTCCCCGAACGCGTCCTCGAACCGCACGTCCAGGCCCCGGAGCGTGTGCGCGATGTTGATCGTGATCGGCCCCTCGTGCGTCAGCCCCAGGTTCGTGCGCGCGTACGAGATCACCCTCCGCATCTCCGTCGAGATCGCCCGTTGCGCCGCGCGGTTGTCCGGCATCCCCCGCACCGTGCAGCACGTCGCCCGCCCCGCGGGCCGCTCGCCCTGCCCGGGCTGCGGCCTCGCCGGCGCCAGCGGGATCAGTGGCAGCGCCTCCTCCACCGCCTCCGTCTCCACCTCGACCGACACCGGCACCGCGATCGTCACCGGGTCGCTGTACAGCAGCGTGGCCACCCCCGGGTACGGCTTCAACTCCACGCTGAAGTCGTGCGTGACCCACTGCTCCCCCTCCTGGCGCGTGCTCACGAACGCCGAGGAGTTCTCGATATCCACCCAGAACTCCACCTCCAACTCGACCGTGGTCTCGACCGTGCGCGTGCCGGCGAACGCGCTGAACGCCCCCCCGATGGCGATTATCCCCACCAGCCCCGCGATGATGGCTCGTTTCACGGCCGGCTAAGAATACGCTCGCGGTAGGTACTGGATAGTGGGTAGCGACTGGTGACCAGTGTTTCGAGCAGGCAGGGCGTAGTGATCGGTGATCGGTGGCTCGCTGCGCCCGCGGCCCCGGGGCGGCGGGTGGACCGGTCACCAATCACCAACCCCCGCCCCCGCGAGCGCAGCGAGCCACCAACAGCCAACAGCCAATAGCCAACAGCCGCGAGCTCCGCTCGCCCCGTTAACCTTTCCCCGCCTCCGGCGTTATACCCCCTGACTACATGCACGCGCGTGGGCCTCCGTGGGCCCTGCGCGTGGGCGGAACAGGTTGACCGTCGGGCGTGCGAATCGTAGGCTCCGCCTCAACTCTGTCCGCACCTGTACCACGGAGAAAGGAGGCCGCTTTCCCCCGCTGAGCGAGGCGCGCGCGCCGGTCTAGAGGGCCCGCGCGAGAGACGTGAGACGCGAGGGTTTCACCCATAGACACCACGCACAGGGGAACGGCCCGGACCCGCCTGGAGCCCTGCGCCGGGCAAAGGCGGCAGAACGAGCGGGCGGCCCCACAGAGGAAGTGGAGCATCCCTCCGCAACCGCCCGCACGATCCGGGCGAGTCCGGAACACGAACCAGGCCCCCCCAGGGGCCGCCAGGAACAGCACCAACTCAAACACCCAACCAAAAGGGGTACTTGAATTGAAGAACAACCTTATTAGCGGCATCGCCAGCTGGAAGAGCGCGGCTCTCCTCGCGATTGTTGCAATGGTGGCGGCCGTCGCCTTCAGCGGCGTCCTCTCCACCGGGCAGACCGCCGAGGCGCAGGCCGTCGACTTCGTGGCGACCGACACCTATGAGCCCGGCGCGACCATAAACTTGACTGCGCTGGCAGCCGACGTTGGCTCCTGGGCAGTCAACGACGTCAGTTCGTCGAGTGGTGCCTTCTCCAACGGCGAAACCTCAATCCGTTGCAGCGACGGTGGGACCTGTGACGTTGGGAAGGAGAGCGACGGTACTGACACCCCGGACTCGATCCAGGTGACCTTCACCATTGATGAGGATGCCGCCGATGGCTTCATCGTGATTGTCCCGACGATCGTGCTCACAACTGGCGGCGACTTCTCGAACGCGGCTCAGACGGCTCTGGTCGTCAACGTGGAGACGAAGCCGAAGCCGGCTAGCTTGACGCTCAAGGCTGCTTCGACTGCGGTCAACGCCAGCGGCGGCAACACAGCCATCTCCGTCACTGTGATGGACGACCAGTCGCCTGCGAACGAGATGGCTGGCCAAAATGTCACCCTCATCACCACCAGCGGTCTCTTCGACTGCGATGACAATGGCAGTGGCGAGACCCAGGTCTGTCAGGTCACTACGCCGGACGACACCGACACCAGTGCTGACGGAGTCCAGAGCACCGTTTCGCGCAACCTTTACGGCGTGACCCGCGAAGGTACGGCTGTTATCACCGCCACCCACACATCGGCTGATGTCAGTGACAAGACGGTGTCGGTGACCTTCTTCGGCGCGGCTGCCAACCTCGATGCTGAGGTGCTGCAGGGTTCGATCGAAGTTGGCGGCAAGACGTTCGTCGTCCTCACGGTGACGGACAAGGCTGGCAGCGCTGTCTCCGACGCCGAGCCCGCAGCGGCGACCGCGAAGGCCATCGTTCCTCCCGAGGTCGACGGCCCCATCGGTGTCGAGACCTCTTACATCGTTGACAAGCTCAACGCGGATGGCACTGTCGACATTCCGAGTTGTGCGGATGACGACAACGACGACGCTACCGGTGTCCACGGTACGAACGACGACGGCCAGTGTGTCGTTCAGATCACGGCGCCGAAGAAGGCTGACGCCATCCCGGAAGACACCTCCACCACCCCGGCGACCCCGGCGGTGCCCGAGGTTCCGGCTTCGGCAAGCCGCGGCGTCCACACCCTCAACTTCGCGCTGGGCGAACTCGCCGTAGCGGCCGAGGTTACGGTTGCCGGTCCGGCCTCGAGCGTCACGAGTGACGCTCCCGACAACGTCGAGGAGCTGAGCACCACGACGATCACCGTCACCGTCACGGACGACGAAGAAGTGCTAGCTGGTGAAACCAGCGGTACGGTCGTCAAGGTTGCTGGTCAGGGCATCGTCGACGACGGTTCCTCGGCTATCGCTAACCTGACCACAAGCAATGGCACGGCGTCGTTCGACTACACGGCCGGCCTCGCGCCAGACACTGCTGTGTTCCGGGTCAGCTTCGGTGACGCCAAGTTGACGATTACCGTCACCGTCGGCGAGCCTGCTCCCGATGAGGCCGTCACCTGGAACAAGCCGCTTGCTTCCGGTACGCACAACCTCGTGTGGAACGGCGCCGACGGTGCCGATCCGGCCGATGCTGGCGATGTCGTTGCCATCTGGCAGTGGACCGGCTCCGGCTGGGTTGGCTACTTCTCCGCAGCCGGTGATGTTGGCCTGGCCAACACCCTCACCGAGCTGAACAACGGCGAGGCCTACTGGGTCGTCGTCGAGTAGCAACTGTCCGTAACCGGCCCCACCCCCGTCCCCGCCTCGCGGGGACGGGGGAGCGGGGACGGTCCCGGGCTCCAGCCACAACGGACAGCTAGCAAGGAGCAAACCGAATGACCAAGACTCTCAAGTGGCTCGGTGGGGGTATCGCGGCAGCCATGCTGCTCGGCCTCGCCGGCCTCTTCAGCGGAGAACTGGCCGAGGCCCAGGACGCACCTTCCGGTGCTCCCCACCGCTTCGAAGGCACCGTCACGGTCGATGGTGAGGGCGTTGCCGCCGGCACGTCCGTCACCGCCGTCGTCGATGGCGCCGAGTGCGGCTCTGGTGCGGTAAGCCTCACCAACGCCAGCGGCTCCGTCTACGTCCTCGACGTCCCGGCGTCCTGCGCCGAGACGGGCGACACCGTCAGCTTCAAGGTCGGTGGCTACGACGCCGTCGAAACCGGAATCTGGAACGGGACCTACTCCGAGGTCAACCTGACTGCCATGAGCATGATGGACGACCCGGACGATCCCATGGAAGAGTGCCCCGACGAAATGGCCGGTGACGGCATGGACGACGACGGCATGGACGATGGCATGGGCGACGGGGACGCAGGTCCCGACGAGCCCGACCTCGGCATGGGCGACGACGGCATGGACGACGACGGCATGGACGACGACGGCATGGGCGACGGCATGGATGACATGGACGATTGCCCTGAGGTCGACGACGGCATGGGTGACGGTGAAGACACCGGCATGGATGACGGTGAAGACACCGGCATGGATGACGGTGAGGACACCGGCATGGATGACGGTGAGGACACCGGCATGGGCGAGGACCCGGATCCCGGCAAGACCGGTACCGGCATCGCCGCCACCAGCACCAGCACGTCGCTGGCCGCTATCCTCGGCATGATGGCTCTCGCCATCGCCCTGGGCGGTTACACCTACGCACGCCGGCGCAGCTAGTCTCTAGCCACGCCAACGGCACAAGCTCGAAAGGGGCCCTCCGGGGCCCCTTTCTTGTTGGGGAGGAGTGGTGGTCGGTGGTCGGTGGTCGGTGGGGACCAGCAGCCAACAGCCGGCTCGCGCCAGCGAGCCCACTAGCCACTAGTCACCATCCACTAGTCACTACCCCAGGGCCTCGGCGAGGGTGCAGGCGGCGACGACGGCGGCGTTGATTGCGACAATGCCCGCGCCCTGTACCCAGAGCGCGCGGTAGAGCTCGGCGCGCTGCTCGGCAAAGCGCTTGTCGAGGTAGTCAGGGGTCACGAGGGGGCTGGTGGCGTCCGTCACGACTACAGCAGCTTCACCAGCGCGACGACGGCGCCGATGATGACTCCACCCTGGATAAGTGACACGCGGTAGAGCTCGGCGCGCTGCTCGGCAAAGCGCTTGTCGAGGTAGTCGCGGGTCACGAGGGCGCTGGTGGCGTCGGCCACGGGCGTTCCCTAGTCGAGGGTCTGGGCAAGGGTGAAGGCGGCTGCGACAACCGCGGCGATGATGACCCCGCCCTGAATCCAGAGGGCGCGGTACAGCGTGGCGCGAAGCTCGGCGCGCTGCTGCGCGAAGCGCCTGGCGACGGACTCCTCGAACCTCTGGAAGGACTGGTCGAAGTGCTCCGTGGTCACGAGGGGGCTGGTGGCGTCGACAACGACCTCGACGGTGGCGTTGGCCGTGTTCTCGGCCATGCCGTTGGCCCGCAGCTTGCGGGCGGCGTCGAGGGGATTGAACGTGAGCGCCATCGCGAACCTACTGTACGCAATGACCATTGCGATTCGCAAGGGGGTGTAGTGACTGGTGACTGGTGACTGGTGACTAGTGACTGGTGACTGGTGACTAGTGAATGGTGGTTGGTTGAGGGGCGGGGACCAACAGCAACAGCCGGGCTCGCGCAGCGAGCCCCCCACTAGCCACTAGTCACCATTCACTATTCACTAGTCACTACTCCCATGGACCTCATCCTGGCCAACCGCGCCCTCCTCGACCACCACGCCCCGCCCGGGGGCGTGGCCGGGGCGGCGGCCGCCACCGGCGGGCTCGTCGAGGCCGTGCGGCCCGTGCTCGTCCCCTGGGACGGCGCCTCCGGGACCACCTGGATCGGCGCCGGCCGCGGTCCCCACGACCGCGCCTGGACTGACCAGGCCGGCTTCGAGCTGCTCGACACCCCCGCCGGCCCCATCCGCCACCAGCGCCTCTACCTGGACGAGTCCGACTGGCGCGGCCACTACGCCGAAGTCGCCAACGGCTTCTTCTGGCCCCTCCTCCACCTCGTCCGCGTCGACCTCCCCGAGGCGCTCGACTACTACCCTACCCCCGAACCCCCCTCCGACGCCGCCTGGGCCGCCTACGAGCGCGTCAACGGCGCCTTCGCCGCCGCTGCTCTCGCCGCCGGCGGCGAGGTCTGCTGGGTGCACGACTACCAGCTCGCGCTGGTGCCGGCCATGCTCCGCGCGGGCGGCTTCGCGGGCCGCACCGGCTACTTCCTCCACACTCCCTTCCCCTCCCTCGCCGTGGCAGAGCCCTGGCTGCCGCCGCCCGCGCGGGCGCGCTTCGCCGCCTGGCTCGGCGGCATCCTCGGCGCCGACCTCGCGGGCGTCCAGACCGAGGCCGACGCCGATCGCCTGCGCGAGGCCGCCCAGCGCCTCTGCGGCGCGCGCGTCGAGGGGCCCGACCTGCGCCTGAACGGACGCCTCGTGCGCATCGCCGCCTTCCCCGCCGGCATCGACGCCGACGACCTCGCGCGGCAGGCCCCCGCCGCCGCCCTCCCCGCCGCCGTCCCCCACGACCCTTCCCTCCCCCTCGTCGTCGGCCTCGAGCGCGCCGACTACACGAAGGGCGTCCCGGAGCGGCTGGCGGCCGTCTCGGCCGCGCTGGAAGGGGGCGCGCGCTTCGCCTACGCGGGCTTCTCCGCCCCCACGCGCCCCGGCGTCCCCGCCTACGACGCCCTCCAGGCCGAGTGCGAGCGCCTCGCCGCCGCCGCCGCGGGCGTCGCCGCCGAACGCGGCCTGCCCTTCGTCCAGAGCCGCGAGGCCCTCGCCTGGAGCGAGGTCCTCGCCCTCCTGCGCGAGGCCGACGTCGTCTTCACCGCCTCCCTCGCCGACGGCATGAACCTCGTGCCCCTGCAGGCCGCCGTCGCCCAGGCCTCGCGGCCCGCCGCCGAGCGCGGCGTCGTGCTCGCCGGCCGCGACGCGGGCGTCGCCTCCGCCTACGCCGGCTTCGAGGACGACGGCCTCGTGCCCTTCGACCCGCTCAAGCCCGAGTACGCCTCGCGCGCCCTCCTGGACGCCCTCGAGGGGCGCCCCGGGCGCGTCGGCGACCGGCTCGTGGCCGCCGTCCGCGAGCACGACGCCCACGCCTGGGGGCGCAACTTCCTCGGCGCCCTCGACGGCGCATGACGCTCGACGCGGCGCTCGCCGGCCGCCTCCGCGCGCTCGCCCGCGCCCCCGGGCCCCTGCTCGTCGCCAGCGACCTCGACGGCACGCTCGCGCCCATCGTCCCCCGCCCCGAGGACGCGCGCGTCCCGCCCGCCACCCTCGCCGCCCTCGAGCGGCTCGCGAAGGCCGCGCGGGTCGCCGTCGTCACGGGCCGCGACCTGGCCGCGGCGCGAGCCCTCGCGCCCGTGCCCGGCCTCGAGTTCGTGGCCAGCCACGGCCACGAGGCCTCCTTCGAGTCCTCCCGCCTCCCCACCCCCGACCCCGCCCTCGCCGGGCGCCTCGAGGCGCTCGCGCGATCGGTCGCGTCGCGCTTCGAGGGCACGGCCCTGCGCGTGGAGCGAAAGGCGCGTTCCGTGGCCTTTCACTACCGCGCCGATCCGGCCCTCGCCGAGCCCCTGCGCACGGCCCTCGCGGACCTGCCCGCGGGCTTGCGTCTGCAGGCGGGGCGCCTCGTGATCGAGGCGCTTCCCGCCGGCGCGGGCAAGGACATCGCCCTCGCCGCCCTCGTCGAGCGCTTCCGCCCGCGCTCCATCCTCGCCCTCGGCGACGACCTCACGGACGTCGCCATGCTCGAAGCGGCGCGCGCCCTGGAGGCGGAGGGCGCGCACGCCCTCGCCCTCGCGGTCGCGGGCGGCGCGGAGACGCCCCTGGAGGTCGTCGCCGCCGCCGGCGCGGCCGTCGAGCAGGGGCGGGTCGTCGAGCTGCTGGCCTTCCTCGCCGAGCTGGTCACGGGCCCGCCTTCCCCCTGAGCGCGCGGGGTATACTCGACGCGATGGAAGTCCCTCCCGACCCCATGACCGGCCCCGACCGCGAGCAGGACACGTTCGACTTCTCGCAGGGCGCGATGGGCCTCCCGTCCGACCTGATGCGGCAGATCCAGGAGGCCGCCGAGAGCCTCAGCGGCATGGGCGCGGAGCAGCGCCGCCACCTCGGCATCGCCATGACCGCCATCGGCGCGACCTGGATCGCGCCCGTGCTCGCCGCTCGCCGCCGCCGCAAGCGTCGCCGCCGCAAGTCCGGCTAGAGACTCCCGCCTTCGCTACACTGGCCCCATGGCGCAGGACTGGGGCAACTGGATCGAACTCGCCGAGCACGAGTTGGCGGAGGCTCGCGCCGCCCTCCCGGCAGGCAGCTACCAGATGGTGGCGTTCTTTGCCCATCAGGTGGCCGAGACGGCGATGAAGGCGCTCTGGATCCGCGAAGCCGACGGCCTCCCGCCGCGGACGCACAACCTGGTCGACATGGCGGAGCACCTTGACGCTCCCGAGGAAATCCTGACTGCAGCGAGGATCCTGAACCCCCTCTACGGCGCCACTCGCTATCCGGATATCGCCAATGGCAACCCCGCGAAGAATTACGACGAGGTCATCGCGAGCGGGGCGCTGGCTGGGGCGGAGGAGGTGTTCCAGTGGTGCTCACGCCGCCTGCGGAGCTGAAGCGAGCCGCTCTCGCCGAGCATGAGGCCACCCTGGAGGCCGCGCGCCGCCTCGCCACCCGCGCCGTGAGCGAACTCGGCGCATCCCGCGTGCTGCTCTTCGGGTCCCGGGCACGGGACGACTGGCGCCGGGGCAGCGATTGCGACGTCATCGCCGTCTCCACCCGATTCGAGACCATGGACCGCATCGACCGCTACAACGCCATCTACGACCTCTGGGACGGCCCCGTTGACATCGAGCCGATCGGCCTCACTCCTGACGAGTTCGGCCGCAGCGCAGCAGGAACGGGCATCGTCGCCATGGCCCTCGACGGTGGCGTCGTCACGCTTGTCTGACTCGCCGTGAGCACCGCCGCCCTCGAATCCCTCAACCGCGAGATCGCCGGTTGCCGGGCCTGCCCGCGCCTGGTCGAGTGGCGCGAGCAGGTCGCCCGCGAGAAGCGCGCGTCCTACCGCGACTGGACCTACTGGGGCCGCCCCGTGCCCGGCTTCGGCGATCCCGCCGCCGAGCTCTACGTGGTCGGCCTCGCCCCCGCCGCCCACGGGGGCAACCGCACCGGCCGCGTGTTCACGGGCGACCGTTCCGGTGACTGGGTCTACGGCGCGCTGCACCGCGCCGGCTACGCCAACCAGCCCACGAGCACGGACGTCGACGACGGCCTGCGCCTGAGCGGCGCTTACATCGGCGCGATCGTGCGCTGCGCGCCCCCCGACAACCGCCCCACCCGCGAGGAGCGCGCCGCCTGCATGCCCTTCGCCCGGCGCGAGCTCGACCTCCTCGGCAGCGCGCGGGTCGTGGTGGCCCTCGGCGCCTACGCCCACGACGCCATCTGCGACCTTGCCGGCCTGCGCCCCCGGCCGAAGTTCGGGCACATGGCCGAGGCGACGCTGCCCGACGGGCGCACCCTGCTCGACTCCTACCACCCCAGCCAGCGCAACACCTTCACGGGGAAGCTGACGCAGGAGATGTTCGACGCTGTCTTCGCCCGCGCCCGGGAGCTGGCGGCCGGCGCCTAGGCCCGCGCCAGCGCGACCGCCACCACCGCCGCCGTCTCCGCGCGCAGGGTGTTCGGCCCGAGCGAAGCGAGGACCGCCCCCGCCTCCACCGCCCTCGCCACCTCCGCCTCGCTGAAGCCTCCCTCCGGCCCGATTGCGAACGCCACTGCTCCACGCTCCGGCAACCCTCGAGCCACCTCCGCCCAGGGCGCCCCGCCGGGGCTCGCGAGGACCAGCGCCCCCTGCCACCCCTTCAGCGCCCCGTCGAGGGTCGCGACGGGCTCGACGGCTGGCAGATAGAGCCGCCCGCACTGCTCCGCCGCCTCGATGGCGATGCGCTGCCAGCGCTCCTGCCGGCCCTCCGACAGTTCCT
>DAOUID010000183.1:0-12663 GCA_034428315.1 Dehalococcoidia bacterium | reverse complement strand
ACGAACTGGTCGGCCACCACGTTCCGCAGGAAGCGGTGCTCGTCGCTGTTGCCGTACTCGAGGATGTTCGGCCCGAAGACGTGCTTCTTCCCGAACTCGTAGTCCCCCTTCGGGTCGTACGAGGCCCGGTCGAAGTCGTCGTTGTTCTGGAAGACCGCGACGATGTCGTCGTAGCGGCTCACCACCCAGTTGTTGTGGAACAGGTCCTGGTAGATGGGGTGGTGGTCGCGCAGCCGCTTGTAGAGCGGGAACGGGTCCTTCCGGAACTCGGGGCCATCGAACTCCTGCGGCTCGATCGCCAGCGCCAGCCGCTGCCGGATGGCTTCCGCCAACGCTGCGGACTCGTCAGTCGCCGTCATCGGCTCCCTCCTGTCGGTTCGAATTGCGTGCGCGTAAGCCTACGACATCCGCCCCGGCAGGCGCTTCCGGCAACCTTGTGATTGGTCTCAGTTCACGTCGAACTGGATCCAGAGCTCCTTCGGCGCCCGGAAGCCGCCCGAGCCGATGTTCGGCGACGTGATGCCCTCGTGCGTCGGGAACTTCGGCCGCGGGTTCTTCATCGCCTCCGCCAGCCGCGTGCAGGCGATGATCGCCTCCTGCCGGGCCATCGCGTAGCCCATGCAGAAGTGCTGGCCCATGCCGAAGCCGAGGTGGCCGTGCTTGCCGTCCGGGTAGCGGCCGGAGCGCAGCTCGCGGCCCATGTGCAGGTCGTCGCGCAGCATGTCGTACGTGTCCGGGTCCTTGAACACGCGCTCGTCCCGGTTCCCCGCTCCCAGCATCAGCGAGACCACCGCCCGCTCGGGGATGACCTCGCCGTGGATCTTGATCTCGCGCGTGGTGTGCCGCGCCTGGCCGTGGACCACCGGGTCGTAGCGCATCATCTCCGTGAACACGTTCGTCCACAGGCTCGGGTCGCGCTGCACCTCGTTCTCGAACTGGTCCGGGCGGGTGTAGAGCATGTGGTACCACATGCTCGCGATCGCCTTGTCCGTCGTGTCTCCGCCTGCCGCCAGCAGCAGCGCGATGAACCCCTTGATCTCGTCCACCGTCATGCGCTGCCCGCGGAACTCCGCGTGCACGATGCGCGAGATCAGGTCCTCTCCGGGGCTGTCCTCTGCCCGCCGGATGAGCGGATCGAGGTAGTCCCACATCTCGTTCCGCGCCTGCATCCCCTTGGCGAAGTACTCGCCCCCGAAACCGAGCCCCACGATCAGGTGCTGGTACCAGCGCACGAACGTGTCCTCGTCCTCGCGCGGCAGACCGAGCATGTTCGAGATGACGCGGATCGGGAACTGGGTGGTGAACTCGCTCACCAGCTCAACCTCGCCCGTGTTCGAGAACCCCCTGGCGATGTCGTCCGCCGACTTCTCCCAGATCTGCCCCATCAGCTCGCGCGCGATCTGCTCGATGAAGGGCAGGAATCCGGCCAGCCGGTTCCCTACGAACTGGTCGGCCACGACGTTCCGCAGGAAACGGTGCTCGTCGCTGTTGCCGTACTCAAGGATGTTCGGCCCGAACACCTGCTTCTTGCCGAACTCGTAGTCGCCCTTCGGGTCGTACACCGCCCGGTCGAAGTCGTCGTTGTTCTGGAAGACCGCGACGATGTCGTCGTAGCGGCTCACCACCCAGCGCTTGTGGAACAAGTCCTGGTAGATGGGGTGATGATCGCGGAGCCGCTTGTACAGCGGGAACGGGTCGCGCTGGAACTCGGGGCTATCGAACTCCTGCGGCTCGATCGCGAGCTTGAGCTGCTCCCGGATGGCATCGGCAAACGCCGAGGACTCCTCTGTTGCCGTCATCGCCTGTCTCCTTTTGGCGGGGCCTTCAGGCCCGGGCCTCGCCGTCATCCGTGTCGCCCGCCTCGTCCTCGGGGATGATGCCCCGCGTCCAGAACGGATCGAGCGCCTTCAGCACGGCGCTTGGGCCGTGCTCCTCGTGGGGGAGCGAGCCGTCTCGCGACCGCTGCGTCTCACCGTACACCTGCCGCGCCTCGTTCTCGGGGTCGAAGATGCGGATGTGCGACTCCCGGCCGTGCAGCGGCGGCGGCTTCCGGTACGGCCGCGCTGTCCCCGGGGCCTCGGGAACTCCGAGGCCCGGATTCCGCGGGTGGCCGCGCTCGTCTCGCACGGGCCGGCCTCCCCTAGCCGGCGGCCTTCGTGAACTGCATGTGCAGCTCCCAGAGCCCGAGCATGATGCCGGGCTGGTGCCGGAAGTCGTTCTTCCCCGGCGCGAACTCCAGCGTGTCCAGGCGCTGGGTCAGCCGCTCCCAGGCGATGTTCTGCTCGAGGCGCGAGATGCCCGCCCCCGGGCAGACCCGGATGCCCTGCGAGAACGTCATGTGCCGCCCCGTGTTCGGGCGCGCCAGGTCCACGTCCGCCGGACAGCCGAACTCCTCGTCGTCCAGGTTCGCGGCGCCGTAGCGCAGGTGCAGGATCGAGCCCTGGGGGATCGGCACCCCGCGAATCTCCACGTCCTTCGCCGCCATGCGCGTCGAGAGCCCCTGCGTCGGCGCGTGGATGCGCATCCCTTCCTCGGCGAAGAAGCGAACCTTCGCTGGGTCGGCCTTCAGCTCCTGGAAGAGCGCGGGATTCTCGGCCAGCAGCTGCGCCTCTGCCGCGATCGCGTACTGCGTTGTCTCAAGCCCGCCGATGTGCATCCCGAAGAGGACGCCGATTACCTCGTTGTCCGTCAGCTTGCGGTTCATCGCCTCGTAGGTGACCTGCGTGAGGAACGTCGTCATGTCGTCGCCCGGGTTGTTGCGCTTGTGCGTCACCTGCTCCTGGACGTAGGCCATGAAGTCGCCGAGATCCTTGGCGTTCTCCATCTCCTCTTCGTCCGACATGATGTTGCGGTGGCCCTTGCCGTAGACGAAGCGCCGCACCTGCGCCTGGCCCCACTTGCGCAGGATCTCCAGGTCCTCAAGCGGCCACCCAAGGATCGTCGTCATCACGAGCTGCGGCAGCGGCGCCGCGAAGTCCTCGACGAACTCGATCTCCGCCGGGTCGCGGTCGATCCACTCGTCGATCAGCTGGTCCACGAACTTCGTCACCATCGGGCGATGGCGCGGCGCGCCCGTCGCCCCCACCCACGGGTCTGTCAGCTCGATGCGGTGCGCCTTGTGCAGTTCGAGGTTGGGGCGCAGCGTGTTCAGCGCCATCGCGTCGGCCAGCGCGCTGGCCTCCCCGTCCTCGGTGCTCATGCCGGCGGTGCTGTTCCCCTCCGCCCCGGCGAAGCCGGGCTGCGGGAACGTCCACGGGTCGCGCACGATGTCGTAGATGTCCTGGTACTTCGTGATCACGAAGCCGTCGGTACCGGGCGTGCTGCCCTCGCCCGGGATGCGCTGCACGGGCGACTCCGCGTGAAGGATCTTGTAGGCCTCCGCCCAGTGCTCCTGTGCGCCGGGCTCGAACAGGTCCACCTCCTCCAGGTTCACGGGGCACTCCGCCACCGCGTTGATCATCTCCGTGTAGTCGCTCGCTTCGCTTGTCGTCATGTGGACGGCTCCTCGGTGAGGTCTTCGCCAGATTCTGCCACTTTCGCGGCTGGGGCGGGACCGGGGGTGGGACCGGCGCTGGCGAACTCCCGTCGGTCACCGCACACTACGCGCCACCTCAGCCAGGAGCGTCCCCATGCCCGTGACCGTGAATGTGACCTACCCCGCCGACGGCGTCGGCCTCATCGCCTTCTCCGACCCGCCCATGAATTTCGGCGGCGGCGAGCTCGGCGAGGGCATCCTCAACGCCATTTCCGAAATCGAGGAGTCCGGCGCGAGGGTCTTCGTCCTCGCCTCTGATACGCCCGGCTACTTCATCGCCCACTGGCACCTCGGCGGCATCGTCCAGGCGATGGAGGGCATGGCCGCGATCGGCAACGCAGTTCCCCCGCCGAAGTCCCCCTACGGCGCCGACCGCATGCTCTTCGAGCGCGTCGGCGATAGCCCTCTCATCTCAATCGCCGCCAACAACGGACAGGCCTGGGGCGGCGGCGCCGAGCTCTCCTGGGGTTGCGACCTCCGCATCGCCGCCGAGTCCGCCACCTACGGCCAGCCCGAGGTCGCCATCGGCATCCCGCCGGGGGCCGGCGGCTGCACTCGCCTCGCCCGCCTCATCGGCCCCACCAAGGCCCTTGAGATGATCCTCGACGGCCGCCCCATCACCGCCCGGGAGGCGCTCGCCCTCGGCGCCATCAACAAGGTTGTCCCCGACGACACCCTCCGCGAGGAGGCGATCGCCTGGGCCGCCCACATCGCCCAGTGGCCCGCCTTCAGCCTCGACGCCTGCAAGCGCAGCTTCATGGGTGGCCGTGACCTCAACATCTACGACGCCCGCCGCCACGAGCAGCAGATCTTCGGACAGACCGCCCGTCGTGCGGACGCCATCGAGATCATGAACGCCGCCCAGGCGAAGTACGACGCCGGCCTCGACTCGTACGACGCCCTCGGCATCCCCCGGGGGTAGCCCGCCCAGCTACTCGTCCAGCCGGTCCAGGTAGCGGCCCTGCACAGCTTCGGGCGCTGGGAACCTTCCCGGAGGCCGAACTGTCGCGTGCGGGCCATATACTTGTCTGCAGCGAGGAGGACGTGATGGGAATGATGGGGCATCACGACCCGCGGGGAGAAATACGGACGCCGGAAGCCCGGTCGAGCCAGTTCAATCGCGCGCACCTCGCCAGCCTGGAGGGCGCCTATCCCTCCACCGGCCGGCTTCTGCTTCGGCGGCTCGCGGCCTTCTGGCGGCGGCTGCGCGGCGAGTCGCTGGACAAACGCCCCAGCTGAAGTAGCGACCGCCCCTACTGGTCCAGCCGGTACAGGTAGCGAACGTCGAATACGCCGTACAGCGTAGGTGTGGTGTTGCCGAACACGTTGCGGATCGCGCTCAGCCTTTCCGGCAGAGCGGTGTAGATGAGGGGGAGGTTCTCGCCGGCGATCGCCTGGGCCTCGTGGTAGTGCCGCACCCGCCGCTCGCGGTCCAGCTCCTGGCTTCCCTCGACGTACAGGCGGTCCACCTCTGCCTCCCACGCGGTCGCCGGTTCGGGCTGGTTCGGGTTCCACAGGTGGAGCGGCTCGCTGCTGTGCCATACGTTGATCCCGCTGTGCGGTTCGGAACTGCCCGTGAGCCCGATCACGACCCCTTCCCAGTCGTAGCTGGTCGTCAGTTGTCCCACGATGTCGGCGAACGGCAGGACTTCGACCCTCGCGTCGATGCCGATCGCGTGGAGGTTCTCGCGGATCAGCGTCAGCACCTCCGTGCGGATGGAGGTCTCCTCATTGGTGACGATGGTGAAGACGATGGGGTTGCCGTCCCCGTCCTCACGGAAGCCGTCCCCGTCCTGGTCCTCCCAGCCGAGGCCCTCCAGGATGCCCCTGGCTATGCCGGGGTCGTAGTCGTACCTGCGCACCTCGGGGTTGTGGAAGGCGCCCGCCGATGGGCTGATTGAAGCCCACTGCGGGTACCCCAGTCCGTCGAACACCCCCTCGATGATCGCGTCACGGTCAATGGCGTGGGAAACGGCCTGCCGGAACTGCGTATTCTGGAACCAGGCCAGCTTCTCCGGCGCGATGTACGGCTCCCCCGTCTCCGGGTGGGTCCCGGGATTCTGGTTGAAGGTGAGGAAGGTCGTTCCGAAGCCCGGACCCCGCCGGTGGATTGTGAAGTTCTCCTCCTCCTGGAACGGATAGACCTCCGCGTAGTCCCTCCCCGGCACCCCGAAGACGTCGGTCTCCCCCGACCGGAAGGCCGTCATTGCCGCCTCGATGTTCGGCACGATGATCTGCACGACCGAGTCCAGGTACGGAAGCCGCTGCCCCTCACCGTCCTTCAACCAGTAGTTCGGATTGCGCTTCAGCACGATGCGCTCCCCGGGCTCGTAGCTCTCGATCGTGAACGGGCCCGTCCCGATGATCTCCGCCGGGGGCGTCTCGAGGCCCCATGTCTCTGCGAACACTCCGTCCACTACGGCCTGCTCGAGGATGTGTTTCGGGTAGATCGCCGTACCCATCGCACGCAGGAACGGCGCGAACGGCACCGGAAGCACGAAGCGCACCGTGTAATCGTCGATCGTCTCGACCGACATCCTCCCCTCCGCCCACGCCCCCTCCTCGTTCAGGTACCGGAAGGTGAAGGCGGCCCGCACGCTCGCGGGGATGTCGTCGTTGTAGATGACCTGGTTGAAGGTGAACGCCACGTCCTCTGCCGTAAACGGTTCACCGTCGTGCCAGCGCACGTCCTGCTGTAGCCGGAACGTCCAGGCCAACCCGTCGTCCGAGTTCTCCCACGACTCCGCCAACGACGGCTCCACCTCGTTCGTCAGCCACGAGACCTCGGTCAGCCCCTCGAACAGGTAGCCCGCGACCCCCGCGGAGGTCGCGTCGTTGGCAATCGCGAGGTTGAAGGTCAGGGGGTCCGAGAGGATCGCGGATGTCAGCGTTCCGCCGAATGTCCCGATCCGATACTCGAACTCCGAGGCATTAGCCCGCAGCTGCCCCAGCTGCCCGTCCTCGGCCCTCGCCCCCGCCGTCGCCTCGACCGTCGGGGCCGCGGTCGGTTCCGCCGTCGCTTCTTCGGTGGCAGGGGTGCTGTCCCCGGCGGCGTCGTCGCCGCAGGCTGCTGCCAGCGCCAGGCTGGCCAGGGCAAGCAGCGCCATGCCCAACCACAGGACTCGGAGGCGCGTCGGCATGGTCGTGGTGGAAGCCTTCAATGTGCTCTCCTCGGAACGGCTGTCAGGAAACGCTACGTGGTACCACTCTACCGCCGGACACCGCTACAAAGGGTGAGCAAGCTAACGGCTCAACCTTCGTGTCCCAACCGCTCCCGCAGCCGTTGCACCTGCACCCGCAGCGGGTCACCTCCCGGCGCCGTCATCGGCGTCAGCTCCGCCTCCTCCACCGCCAGCTCGACCAGCACCGGACCGCGCACGCTCAGCAGCTCCGGCAGCCTGATGCGCAGCTCCTCCAGCGTGTCGATGCGCTCCGTGTGCGCGTACCCCGCCGCCTCCGCCATCCCCGCGAAGTCGATCGCGTCCGCCCCCGGGATCGCCTGGCTGCCCGAGGTCTGGTACACGCCGTTCGCAAAGAGCACGTGCGTGTAGTTCGCCGCCCCCGCCCCTGCCACCGTCGCCAGCGACCCGAGCTGCATCAGCAGCGACCCATCCCCGTCCAGGACGATCACCCGGCGCTCCGGCCGCGCCAGCGCCAGCCCCAACCCCAGCGACGACGCTCCTCCCATGAAGCCGACGCAGGCCACGCTCGGCGCGTCCGGCGCGATCACGCGCCAGGCCGGCACCGCCGTCATCGTCGGCACCACCAGCGCGTCGCCCCGCGCCTCGTTGACCGCCCGCAGCACGTCCTCCGGGCGCATCAGGCCGTGTCCCGCCCGACGAACACCACCGCAGGCCCCGATCGCTCGCGGCTCAGCGCGTAGTACTCCGCGACAAGCCCCAGATCGTTTCGCGTCTCGAGGAGCGCGTGCGGCACTCCGAACGTGTCCATGAGCGGTCCCGCGAAGCGCACCATCGAGCGGGGCGAGTCCGCGGGGTCAAGCTCCGGCTCGCGGCTCAGCAACCCGACCAGCGCGAAGATCGGCACGCCCCCGTCCAGCCCCACCCCGCGGAGCGTGTTCACCGAGGCGAAGAGGCCCGCGTGCTGGATCATCAGCGCCACCTCCGTCCCGCCGATGTAGAGCCCGGCCGCGATGGCGTTCGCCTCGTCCTCCGTCGAGCAGGTCAGCAGCCGCAGCTCGCCGTCACCCTCGAGTTCCGCGATGACGCTCTTCTGGTGCGTGTCCGGCACGGAGAGCACCCAGCCCAGCGGCTCGCCCTCCCGCGGCGGGGCCGTCCGCTGTGCGCGGAACGCCTCCTTCAGCGCCTCCACGATCAACGGTGCGGGAATCCGCTCGTTCTCCGGCATGCCCCACATCCTACCCGGAGGCCCTCCTGTGGCATTGACGCGCCTCGCCCGCGTTCGTACCGTGCCTGTATGGCCCCCGACGCGGCGCAGCCAGCCCTCGTGGCGCCCGACCTCGAAGAGCGCCTCGCGCGCTTCGCCCCCGAGGTGCGCGACGTCATCACGACTCTCCACGGCGAGCTCTGGCAGGCCCTCGACCCCGAGGTCCTCGAGCTCTGCCGCCTGCGCATCGCCAGTCTCCAGGGCGACGCCCGCGAAGCCGCCCGCGCCGCCCCCGGTGTCCCCGTCGCGGCCGAGAAGGCCGCCGCCATCGGCGACTGGCCCGACTCGCCCCTCTTCAGCGAGCGCGAACGGGCCTGCCTCGCCTTCACCGAACAGTTCGTCGGCGACGTCGCCGGCGTTGCCCAGTCCGACATCGATGCGCTCCTGGCGCACTTCAGCCCCGGGGAGGTGCAGGCCTTCGTCAGCGCCCTCCTCGCCCTCGATCAGCACCAGCGTCTGGCGCTGGGCCTGCGAACGGTCCTCGCGCCCGAGGAGGAATAGCCATGACGTCCGTCCGTGAACGCCGCCTGCCCGAACCCGCAACCCCCACCGCCCCCGTCGCCCCCGGGCTGGGCGCCGCCATCGGCGCCTACCAGGACGCCGTCATGCGTATGGAGGGCCTCGACCCCGTCACCACCGAGCTCGTGCGGCTGCGCTGTGCGCGCCAGCACCAGTGCTTCACCTGAATGTCCCTCCGCCTGGGCGTTGCCCGGGATGCCGGCCTTGACGAGGACATGGCCGCCAAGATCGATCACTACGAGGACAGCGACCTGCCCGAGCACCAGAAGGTCGCCCTCCGCCTCACCGACGCCTTCGTGACGGCCCCCGGCGCCATCAGCGATGAGCTTCGCGAGCAGGTGCGCGCCCACTTCACCGAGGCCCAGATCGTCGAGCTCATGCTCGACATGTCGAAGTGGAGCACCCAGAAGCTCCCCGTCGCCCTCGGCACCGACGACCCCATCGATTCCGACCGCCTCAGCCTCTTCGACTTCGATGATGGCGGCGCCGTCGTCTGGGGCCCGACGATGATGGCCCCCTTCGTCCCCTCCGAGCAGCCCGCCCGCTAGCCCGGTCAGTACTGCGGCCGCGGGAGCCGCCACGCCACCCAGAAGAGCGCCACCGACAGCCCCATGGCGCCCATCAGCATCACCAGCGCCCAGTCGTAGTTCCCCGTCGCGTCGAAGATTGCCCCTGAGATGATGGGGCTCGCCAGGTGTGGGATGGAGATGACCTGGATGATCCCCAGCAGCGCACCGAAGGAGGCCAGCCCGAACGAGCGCGTCAGCAGCAGCGGCTCGATCATCGGCCCCCCGCTCGATCCCACGACGAAGAACACGAGGAAGATGGCCACTCCTACGACGCTCCCGTCGGACAGCAGCAGCGTCGTGAAGGCTCCCCCGAGGAAGAGGGCCACCACCACCGCCGCCGCCTCCATGCGCGGGATGCGGTCCGCGAGGTAGCCGAACGTCAGCCGCGCCACCACCCCGCCGCCGGCCTGGATCGAGAACAGCAGCGCCGCCCGCTCGGTGGAGTACCCCACCGACTCGTAGTAGGGAATGCCGTGCACCATCCAGCTGATCATCCCGAAGAAGAAGGCCGTCAACGCTCCTGAAACCACCCAGAACAGGGGCGTTCGCAGCGCCTCCCGAACGGTCACACCCGTCAGCACCCGGGGAGTGACAGGCCGGTCCGGCGGCCTCACGTCTCCGTCCACCTCCGCTCCGATGTCGGACGGATCGTTCCGCACGAGCAGCAGGGAGAGTGGCACGAACACGGCGACGATGACGATGCCGGCCACGATGAACGACCCCTCCCACTGCACCGTGTCGATCACCACCCGCATGATGGGGACCACCCCGAACCCGCCGATGGAGAACCCCGTTCCCAGCAGGCCCACCGCCAGCCCTCGCCGGCGGTCGAACCAGCGGGAAATCAGTGTCTGGAACGGAATGAAGAACATCATCTGCCGGAACGCGGCGTTGATGGACTGGTATACGAACCACTGCCAGAGCTCGCTCGTCGCCGCCAGGAGCACGTAGCTCGCCGCCGTCAGTACTGCCCCGATGAGGATGACTCGCCGGGGGCCGTATCGATCGATCCACCACCCGATCAGCGGCGCGGCGATGGCGCTCGCCAGGAACCCGACCGAGAAACCTCCCGACACCTGCGCCCGCGACCAGCCGAACTCGCTTTCAAGGGGCTCGACATAAAGTCCGAACGACCAGAACGAGAGGCCCGCCGCCAGCGCCACGGCGACAACCGACGCCGCCAGCATCCACCAGCCGTAGTAGGCATGCCGCAGCCACCGCAGGAGATGGGTCATGCCCGCGATTCTAGGGGCGCGAGTGCTACCCGCCCGTCGGCTGTTCGGCGTCTGCGCCGCCCTCGCCGCCCGCCCCACTTGTGACCACGGAGACGACGGGAAGCTCCGGACGGGGCAGCTTCCACGCCAGCCAGTAGAGCAGCAGCGAGAGCCCCATCGTGCAGGCGAACATCACGAGCGCCCAGTCGTACTCGCCCGTGGCGTCGTAGATCGCCCCGGCGATGATCGGACTCACGATCTGGCCACTCTGGGAGATGATCGCGATCGCTCCCAGGATCGAGGCGAAATAGGCGATGCCGAAAGTGCGCGCCGTCAGCAGCGGCTCGATCATTGGCCCCCCGCTCGATCCCACGAACCAGAACATGAGGAAGACCACCACCCCCGCGACGCTTCCACCCGTCACCAGCAGCGCCACCATCGAGAGCGTCAGGCAGCCGCAGAGCGCCATCGCAGCAACCTCGATCCGGGAAATGCGGTCGGCGATGTAGCCGAACACCAGCCGCGTGATGATGCCGCTTCCTGCGGCGATTGCCAGCAGCTGGGCCGCCCACCACTTCGAGTACCCCACCGACTCGTAGTACGGCACGGCGTGCGAGGTCCAGCCGAACATTCCAAAGAAGAACATCATCAACGCCAAGGCGATCACCCAGAACAGGGGCGTTCGCAGCGCCTGCCGGTCGGTCAGCCCCGTCACAACCACAGGCTTCGGCGCCTCACCTTCGGGTGGCGCGTCCCCATCGACCTGCAGGCCCATGGCGGACGGGTCGTCCCGGATCAGCAGGAGCGAGAGCGGTGCGATTACGGCGACGGTCACGATCGCGGAGACGACGAACGAGCCTTCCCACTGCACCGCGTCGATTACCGCCTGCAGGATCGGCACGACCACGAAGCCGCCCATCGAGAAGCCCGTCCCCAGGATCCCCACCGCCAGCCCCCGTTTCCGGTCGAACCAGCGCGAGACCAGCGTCTGGAACGGGATGAAGAACATCATGTTGCGGAAGATCGCCGCCAGGGACTGGTACAGGAACCACTGCCAGAGCGCGCTCGTCGTCGCCAGCAGCAGGAAGCTCCCGGCGGTCAGGACCGCCCCCAGCAGGATCACCCGTCGCGGCCCGTAGCGGTCGACTCCCCGCCCGATGAGCGGCGACGCCACGCTCCCGACAAGCAGCGCGATCGAGAAGCCGCCCGCGACCGCCCAGCGCGACCACCCGAACTCCCGCTCCAGCGGGTCGATGTAGAGCCCGAACGACCAGAACGAGGTGCCCGCCACCAGCGCCACCGAGATCACCGACGCTGCCAGCACCCACCAGCCGTAGTAGGCGTGCCGGGCCTGCCGCCAGTAACGGCTCAGTGGCGCGACCGTCGAAGCCAGCCCCTAGCTCTCCGGCAACACCACGGTGGCCGTGCCCTCGAGGCTGGGAGTCTCGCCCTCGCGCGCCAGCCAGACCTCGCAGTCTGCCAGCCGCTCGCCGTTCTCCTCGCGGATCGCCGTCACCGTGCCCCGCGCCGTCACGTGGTCGTCGTCCAGCACCACCTTGGGGAAGCGCATCGTGATGCGCCGCACGCTCGTTGGCCCCGCCCAGTCCATCAGCATGTTCAGGATGTAGCTCAGCCCCAGCGGCCCCTGGTTGATCGTTCGCTCCCCCAGCCCGAAGGGCAGCGCCGCCACCGCCTTCCGGTCCCAGTGAACGGGGTTGGGGTCGCGCAGGATCGCGGCCATCGTGCGCATCCGCTCCGGGCGCACGCTCTCCATCACCCACTCCGGTATCGAGTCGCCCACCTGCACGTTCATGCCGCCGACCTCCGGTATGTCCATGTGATGGTCGAGCTGGCCGCGAAATCGCCGCCCGGCTCATGCAGCTCGAATCGGAACTGGATGCGGTCGTACACACCCGGCCGGTCGTGCCGCCGCGGTCCCTCCATCCGGTCCGCTTCGGTCACCCGGCCCGTCACGGTGTATTCCACATCCTCGTGGAGCGGCCGCTCGATCTCCCAGTCGTAGCTTTCGATGCCGATGGAGAAGTCCGACTCTGCCTGTCCCAGCGCGAACATCCCGCCGATCGACGTGTTCGCCCCCAGGATCGGCATGTGGAACAGCACGACCGGGTGCACCAGCGAGTCCGGAAGCGGCTCCGATCCCGTGCACTCCGTCAGCAGGAAGTTCTCCCAGTGCGCCACCGTGTACTTGCCGCCCGGGAACTCGTGCCCCACGAGCGCCCGGATCTCCTCGTCCGGCGGTTGGATTTCGGCCATCCTGTGCCTCCTACGCGAACTGCTCGGCCAGCCGTGCTCGCTCTTCGAGCAGCGGCAGCACCACGTCCCCTGGCGCCGGCGGTACGAGAAACACGATACGGTCGACCCCCGCCTTCGCGTGCTTCTCGATGCGGGCCGGGTTGGG
>DAOUID010000182.1:0-1539 GCA_034428315.1 Dehalococcoidia bacterium | reverse complement strand
GCCGTCCTCCACGGGCGGAGGCACGTCGAAGACGTTGTTGAACTTGTGGACGGAGTCCCAGATGCCGATGCCGATGGTCAGCTCGACGATCTGGTCCTCGGTGAAGTGCTCCTTGAGGCGCTCCATGAATGCGTCATCGACGTTGTTGGCGTGGTTGAGGATGAAGTCCTCGGCCAGCTCAAGGGCGACCTTCGTGCGATCGGGGAGGTCGGAGTTCCGGAAATCCAGCGCCTGCTGGATCATCTCCTCGGTCATGCCTTCCTGCTGCGCCGCAGCAGTACGTGCGGGGATTCAGTAACGGCAACCGTTGGTGTTGGACGAGTAGAGGCGGATCAGCTCCTTGAGGAGCGGATCGAGTGTGCTGTGCGACCACAGCACGCCGTAGTTGAACATGAACCCCTTGAAGAGGTCGGGACGGTGGCCGTAGACGCCGCCAAACCCCTCCATGCCGCCGACTTCCTTGACTCTCGGCATAGCCTTCTCCTTCGCGCCGGCCCGGCCTGGAGCACGCGCTCCCGCCGACCGGTTCGGCGCCTTCGCGTATCCTGCCGGAGAGTATAGCCCCCCATGACGGGGGAGTGTCGGGAGAATGACCGGATGAAGCTTCTGGAAGGGAAGAAGGCGGTGGTGCTGGGCGCCTCGAGCGGGATCGGCTGGGCCATCAGCGAGCGTTTCGCTGAACACGGGGCGGACGTGATCGTGGCCGCCCGCCGGATGGAGAACCTGGAGAAGCTGGCAGGCCAGATCGGGGCCACGCCGGTGCGCTGCGACGGCCGGGACTACGACGACCTGAAGGCGCTGGCGGATACGGCCATGGAGCAGTGGGGACGGGTCGACGTGGCGGTGAACTCGGCTGGGGTCGTGCGCGGGGCGCTGATCAAGGACATCACGCCCGAGGACCTGCACGCGGTGGCGGACATCCAGTACTTCGGCTTCATCTACTTCATGAAGCACTTCGGGAACGCCCTGGCGGCGAGCGGGGGCGGCTCCCTGATCAACATCACGTCGACGACGGCGATCTCGATCCCGACGCGGCTGACGCCCTACTCGGCGGCGAAGGCGGCGATCAACTTCGCGACGAAGATCGCGGCGCGGGAGTTCGGTCCCGACCAGGTACGGGTGAACGCCGTGGCGCCGACGTTCGTGCCGACGGCGATGAACAACTACGGCGGGGGCACGCCCATCGACGAAGCGCGCGTCGACATCCCGGACGACAACCCCACGGCAGCCGGCTTTATCGAGCAGACGCCGCTGGGACGCATCACGACGGTCGACGACTGCGCGGACGTGACGCTGGTGGTGGCGAGCGACCTCTTCGGCGACATCACCGGGCAGGTGATTCCCGTGGACGGCGGGAACCACCTGCTGCGCCTGCCGGAGACGCGCCGGGCAGCGACGCAGGAGTCGTGAACGACCAGTCTCTGGCCGTCAACGCCTTCCAGCAGGTGGCGCAGCCGAGCAGGGACCTGGAGCGCTCGGTGGCGTTCTACCGGGACGTGCTGGGAGCGCGGTACGTCGCGACGTTCGACCCGCCGGGGC
>DAOUID010000181.1:0-2290 GCA_034428315.1 Dehalococcoidia bacterium | reverse complement strand
TCCTCTTCCTCCACCTCCGCCAGCGCGCTCTCGAGCCGCTCCAGGTACGACCGCATCTGCGGGTCCCCCGCGATCGTCGTGTCGAGCTGCTCCCGGAACCGACCGGCGGCCTCCTCCAGCTCGTTCAGGTCGAAGCTCGTGTCGAGCAAGCGTTCCAGCCGTTGCAGGACCGCCAGCGTCGCCGGCGGGCACTGCTCGCCCGTGATGTAGTGCGGCACCGTCGCCCACAGGCTCGCCGAGGGACGCTTCGCCTCCTGCAGGGCGTAGTGCAGGATGCCGACGATCCCCGTCGGGCCCTCGTACCGCGATCGCTGCAGGTTCAGCTGCGCCGCCAGCTCCGGGTTGGCCGCGCTGCCGGTCACCCCGATGGGCCGCCGGTGGCTCGCCTCCCCGATCAGCGCCCCCAGCGACACCACCATCGAGACGTCCAGCGCGTCGAACAGCTCCATGAACTCCGTCGAGAACGTCCGCCAGCGCAGGTTCGGCTCGGCGCCGATACCGATCACGTAGTCGGGCCCCTCGCCCGGCGTGCGCGCGTAGTAAAACTCGTTCCCGGGCCACGTCAGCTGCCGCTCGCCGCTCGAGTCCAGCCTCACCGACGGCCTTGTCTCAGTGAATGCGTAGAACGGCTCCGCCTCCAGCGACGCGAACCGGCGCGCCCCGAGCCTCCGCACAACGAAGCGCGCCGCGTTGCTCGCGGCATTGGCCGCGTCGTTCCAGCCCGTGAACGCGAGCACGGCCACCGGCGATGTCAGCTCCGGCGTCCGCTCCATGGTCAGGTACCGCATCCGGCTCCCTTCGGGGTTCTCCCCCGCGCGGGGATTCTAGGCCCCTCGCGCAGACTTCGGATCGGGCCGCCCGCGCTCAGCTCAGCCCTCTGCTGGCCAGCGCCTCTCGGAACCACCTCCGGGTCAGGCCGTTGTAACCGCGCTTCTCTCTGCCAAGCGCCTCCTCCGGACGCACCAGCATCCTCGCCGCCGTCTCGTGCAGGGGTTCCCACGCATTGAGCGAGACCTCCGCGCGCCAGAGCGCCCTGACCAGCACGAGGCCCGCTTCCGGCCCCCTGCTGCATCGCGCCCGGGCAAAGCCGAGCAGCGTCGCATCCTCCACCACCGCGCACGCCTCCTCCAGCACCTCCCGCTCCAGCGTCGCCCGCCAGTCTTCGTCCCCTTCCGGCCTCCCGCCGGGGAACTCCCAGGGCCCGTCCGGCTGCGCGACAAGCACGACCTTCCCGTCGGCCGTGAAGCAGATGCCCGACGAACCGTGACGCCTCCCCTCCGGCGCCGGCCGGTCCGGCGGATGCCACCACTGGATCCAGTCCTGCCCCGCCTCGTCACGGAGCGGGTACTGCCGCTCAGCCTCGTCTACCGGATCTCCCACGTCACCCCCCGATGCCGGTGCCACCAGGTTCCCCCCTCGCGGCGCCGCCCACGGGAAAGCCGACACCCTGCTCCGACCCAGAAATTAGCCGGCGTATTCCCAGCCGAGTTCCTTCTCCGTGAGGATGTCGCCGCTGCGGGTTACGTCGCCGTCGACCACGCGGCCGATGACGAGCGTGTGGTCCCCCGTCTCGAAGAAGTCCTCGACCGTGCAGTAGTACCAGCCGAGCGCCTCCTCCAGGATGGGCGCGCCCTCCGGCGTGAGGAAGTGCGCCAGCCCCTCCAGCTTGTCCGTGACGGCCGCGGAGGCTTCCGCCGAGCGCCCCTTGATCTTCTTCCCCTCCGCCGGCATCACCACCTTGCGCGCGATCTCGTGCCCGTCCCGCTCGTGCAGCAGGTTGACCGTGAAGGCGTTCGTTTCGCGCACGAACCGCAGCGTGCGCGCGTCGTTCTCGATGGACGCCGCCACCAGCCGCGGCTTGAACGACACCTGCATCACCCAGTCCGCGATCATCAGGTTCCGCTCCCCCGAAGCGCTCACCGACCCGATCACGTGCACGCCGTAGCACATCTTCAAGAGCGCCTTCTCGATCGGTTCGAGATTCAGCGGCTCGCCGGGGATGGTGGGGAACTCCGATCCGGGAAAGGGTTGCTGCTGGGTCACGACTGCCGTCCGTCCGTGCCCCCGCGACGGCCGGACCCTCCTCGGGCCGGGCTTCCGCCAGGGGGCCGCCCGAACACTGTAGCCCAACCCGCCCCAAGGGGAGCGTTCAGGGTCGACCCCGATAGCTGCCTGGGTGGACTGCTCTGCGAACGGTTGCCGCTTGCTCTCTCGAACCCTACTATTGGCCGGCAAATCTCCCACAACCAGGACCAGAAACACCCAAAATGACAGTTTTGCAGCTTTTCCC
>DAOUID010000180.1:0-4760 GCA_034428315.1 Dehalococcoidia bacterium | reverse complement strand
CGATCGGCGGCAAGATCCACACCTCCAGCGCGGGGAAGGTCATCGACGCCAGCGGCCTGAACGTGGTCCCCGGCTTCGTCGACCTGCACACGCACTACGACTCCCAGGTGTTCTGGGATCCGTGGTGCACGATTTCGGGCTGGCACGGCGTCACGTCGGTGGCTATCGGGAACTGCGGCTTCGGCTTCGCACCGTGCAAGCCGGAGGACCAGGACCGCGCCATGCTCACGATGTCGCGCAACGAGGCGGTTCCCCTGGAGTCGATGCGCGAAGGGATGCCCTGGGACTGGGAGACGTATCCCGAGTTCCTCGACAGCCTCGACCGCACGCCCAAGGGCGTGAACATGCTCAGCTACATGCCCCTGAACCCGCTGATGGCCTACGTGATGGGTCTGGAGGCGGCCAAGAGCCGTCCGGCCAACGAGGCGGAAATGGCGGAGATGCACCGCCTGATGCGGGAAGGCCTGGAAGCAGGCGGCTGCGGCTGGTCGGCCCAGATCGGCGAGAACGACGTGCAGCGTGACTACGACGGCACGCTCATGATCACGAACCTGATGACCCATGACGACCTGCTCTCCTTCGCGCGGGTGCTGCGCGAGGTGGGTCGAGGCTTCATCCAGTGCATCGGCGCGAGCCAGGAGCTGACGGAGCAGCTGGCCGACGAGAGCGGCCGCCCGGTCATCTGGAACGTGCTCGCGGTCTTCACGGACCAGCACGGCATCGCCATGCCGGGCTACGAGCAGGCGATGAACTGGCTGGACGAGTGCAACGCGCGCGGCACGCGCATCTTCGGTCAGGCGCTGACGGCGGAGAACAACTTCCAGTTCACCTTCGAGGAGTGGAACCTGTTCGACTCCAGCCCGGCCTGGCGCGAGATGACCCTCGGCACGGTCGAGGAGCGCGCCGCGAAGATGGCGAACCCCGAGATGCGCCAGGCGATCAAGGACGAGGGCGGCGACTGGTCGGAAGGCGGCGCGGGCGTCGTCCTCAACTTCAACGACCTGATCATCGGCGAGCTGCACAAGCCCGAGCTGGACCGGTACACGGGCTGGACCTGCGGCGAGGTGGCGAAGGAGCGCGGCGTGCACGTCATCGACGCGATGCTCGACATCGCCCTCGAGGACGACATGAAGGCGCTGTTCGTGACGGCCCCGCAGAAGATGGACGTGGAGGCCATGAAGAAGATGGCCACCTCCGCCTTCGCCCTTCCCGGCGTCTCCGACGGCGGCGCGCACACGAAGTTCATCACCCTCGGCCGCTACCCGACCGAGTACCTCGCCCTCCTGGTGCGCGACCACGAGATGATGAGCCTCGAGGAGGCGCACTGGCGCCTGAGCGCCTACCCGGCGCTGGCGGCGGGCTTCCGCGACCGCGGCACCATCCGCGAGGGCGCCCCGGCCGACATCGTCGTCTACGACCTCGAGAACCTCGACATGGGCGAGGTGGAGAAGGCGTACGACTACCCGGCGGGCGCGTGGCGCCTGATCCGGAAGCCGCACGGCTACCGCCACATCATGGTCAACGGCGAGGAGACGTTCGTGGACGGCGAGTGCACGGGCGCAACGAGCGGCAAGCTCCTGCGCCACGGCCAGGGCTAGCGCGAACGCTCAGCGGCAACCCACCAGAGCGGGGCGCCCATCGGGCGCCCCGCTTCTTTGTAGGGTCAGGCGTGGGCGGCGACAGCACCTAGCCGACTTCGAACAGTTCCCTTTGAACTTCGGCCGGTCGCGGTGGGAGCCGTCGCTGTTGCGCGCTAGGTCCCATCTCGACTTCGAGCAGCACCTGGCGGTGGTCCCCACTCATCGGCAGGCAGGTAACAGCCGCTTGGGCAAGCCTGTAGGAACCATGAGGAGGCCTTCCTTGTTTCGTTGGCAACCGCACCCGGACGACGCTCTCGGGGAGGAGCACATCCTCGATTCCCAGATCCTTCACCGACAATTGCCCCAAGGGTGCATAGGCGGACTTGTCATATGCGGCCGACTGCACTTTGAAGTCCCCTTTGGCATCTGCTGAGCACACCAGCAATATCGAGTCGGCTCCCGTCAGACCGAGCTCATGGAAACGGGCCACCGCCGCATGAAGGGAGACGTCGAACTGACTGGCCAACTCTCGAACAGCTGAAAGGCGCGACAGGTTCCTGTGGTGCCGAAGCAAACTCCTGAACCTCTCTTCGGGCATAAGCAACGCAGAGGCAAACTTGTCACACCTTCTTTCTTCTTCGGGCAAGTACGCGCGGGCGCCTACTCTCTCGATGCCGAAGATGTAGAAATGCCCGAGCTCGTGCGCCAGTGTGAATCGCTGCCGCTGAGGACCATCCTCCTCCCGCAGTGCAATCCGGAGACCGGCGCTTGTCCACTCAATCCGACCAGACTCAGCAAGGGAAGCAACTTGCACCACCTCGATGTCCTCTGCGGTAGCTAGCTCAAGAACATTGACGGGGCCTCCTGACCTCTGTGCCGACTCCGAGCCGAGACTGTCCCCAGCGCGGCTGGCCGCGCGACGACCCTTCCCGGCGTTCTTGAGGTCCGCGGCAGTTCTGCGCAGCTTTGCGTCGAGCTTGGCCATTAGAGGAGCCTGACGAACCTGTCGGCTGCCGATCGGAAGGCGATCTTCGCAGGGTGGTCCTCACCCTCTTCCTGACCAGACCGCCGGGCTGCTTCGCTCGTAGCCATTTCGGCCAGCACTTGGTCCTCGAAGTCGGTTGGCGACCTACGTATGAAATCCGACAGCCGGTCGCGGCCGTCAGGCCTCTCAAGTTCAGGGGGCAACTCACGGAAGAATAGGGTCAGGTTGAGCCGGGCGATTTCACCGTCCTTTTCGAGGTCAAATTCGTCGCCGTCGACGCGCACGAAACGACCCTCAGACAAGATCCGCTCTTCTAGTTGGGGGTGCTTAATGCTGTTGCGGCTCCCTGCTGCCTTCCACTCTTCGAGCCTGGCTACGGCACGCTCGCTCGCGGGCGCGGCGGCGATCTCCTGAACGGGAAGCTCTTCACTGCCAGCAGTAGCGACCTCAGAAGCCGAGCGCGGCCGGCCGTCCCACTCGATGCCAAGGGTCTGACGGAGACTGTCAAGGACCGCCTTCCGTTGTTCCGTATTGAGTCTGTGGTCAACGTAGACGCGCGCTGCCCAAAGGCCGCGGTGGCTATCCATCAGCCCCGAGCCTCTCTGCCCGTTGTCTCGGTCCCAAGCCGCCAGCTTGAAGATCTCGGTAGGCGACCCGTCGTCCACAAAGACATCAGCTGGTTTGAACCGCATCTTCGGGTCCGGTACCCAGAGCGCAACCATCCAGTCGTGATCGGCTTCGGCAGCGCGGGCTGCAGCATGCTCTACTGCTGCTCTCTCGTCCGCCAGCTCGAAGCGTGCGTAGATTTCATCAGCCCTCTCCCGCCTGCTGTATTCGCCTATCAACTTGAACAGCTTGCGGTTTTGAAGGTGAGTCACGATCTCCCTGAGACCCACCCACTTGCTGTCGCCAGCGTGGCCCTCAGCCCCAGCCTGATCCAACATATGCTCCAGGAGCCCATCGTCTCCCCGGCGTAGCACCTGTCGCTCAACTTCAGTGGTTGCCCTATCGATTCCCACATCAGCTGCGAGCGCGGATCTCCAAAGCTCTATCGCCTTGCCGACCATGACATCCGCCGCGAGCTTGGCGTGGTGGTCCAAGGCACGCTCACTGAGTTCATAGCGGTAGCGCAGGTACTTGAACAGTTCCGATACGACGTCGGCGCGCAGCCGACCGTCCCGCTTTATGCGCATAACCATCCGTTCTCCCAGATACGGATGACCATTGGGCGTCACGTAAAAGCCATCAAGGAATCGCCAGCCTACTGCCGCCGGCAACCCTGTATAGAGGTGGTCACGCTGCAAGTAGTCGACCAGATCCGCACAGATCGTGTTTCCGACGATATCAGCGACGAACGGATACCTTTGTTGAATGGATTCAACCGCCTCGCTCTTCGAGAGGATGAGCGGTTTCAGTTGCTCCTCCAATTTGTCTGGCAGGGTTATCCCCCTCGCTGCCAGTTCGCTGGTCATGGCGCCCCACAGGGTTTCGTAGCGAGTGTCGTTGGCATCGTGCGGGTCAAGGAACCTGAGGTCGTCTTCCAGGGTGTGGCCGAACGGAATGTGGCCAAGGTCATGAAGGAGACCCCCGAGCCGCGCAAGTACCGTCGCCTCGCCTACCATTCGGTCGAATTCCTTGGCGCCCTTCTTCTGCCACTCCCCGAAGAGGTCGGGGACCGGGTCTCTACCGGCCCCTTGCGTAAAGACAACGTCCAAGAGGTTCTGAGCAGCCCGGAGAGTGCCCAGCGCATGTGACAGGCGTGTGTGCGTCGCGCCCGGGTAGACCAACTGAGTCGTTCCAAGCTGGCGCACGCGTCGGAGACGCTGCATGGGAGCAGTGTCGAGCACGGCAGTTTCAAGGACAGTCAGGTAGATGTCGCCGTGAACCGGGTCGGTAATCTGCTTGTGGGCCTTCAAAAGCTCGGGGGGCAGGCCCCAAGGCTCAGCCTCGATCTGGTCCTCTGTCAGTCCCCATTTCGGCAAGGCTGTTCTCCTGACTCCATGATACATCCGGCCCACTGAGAGCCACGCTCGTACCGTTCGATTCTTGTGAAGACTTGCTAGGCCAGGCCGTGTTCCTCGAGGAACTGGACGGCGAGGGCGGCGCACTGCTCGGGTTCCTCCAGCTGGAGGAAGTGGGTGGTCTCGGGGATGAAGTCGTAGTTGGCCTGGATGAGCTCGCTCAGGTCGACGCCG
>DAOUID010000179.1:0-2204 GCA_034428315.1 Dehalococcoidia bacterium | reverse complement strand
GGCGAGGGCGGCGCACTGCTCGGGTTCCTCCAGCTGGAGGAAGTGGGTGGTCTCGGGGATGAAGTCGTAGTTGGCCTGGATGAGCTCGCTCAGGTCGACGCCGGGGAAGAAGGAGAAGGGGGTGGTCGGGTCGGAGCCGATGACCTTGATGGGGCAGCGCAGGGCGTCGAGGTCGACCTGGACGCACCAGCGGACGGCGCCATCGTAAGCCTGGGCCTCGTACTCCTTGGGGCAGGCGAGCTCGTAGCCGGAGCCGGCGGCGGCAGGGCGGAGGACGGTCTCGGCGAGGAGGTCGGGCACGCCCGGACGGACGCGCTGGTACATGGGGTTACGGCGGAGGCTCTCGGCGAGCTCCTCGCGGGTCTCGAAACGGTCGGGGCGGCGGCGGGTTCCCGCGGCGCCCCGGTCGAACCTGACTCCCATCTGTTCGGGCGTGAGCCCCGGCTTGCAGACGGGGGCGTCGAAGAGGACGAGGGCCGCGAAGTCGTCCGTCTGCTGGCCGTGGAGAAGCGCGCCCAGCGCCGAAACGGAGTGGTAGACCCCGATCGTGGGCTTCTCCCCGAAGCGCCCGGCGATGGCATCGAGCACGCCGCCGCAGTCGTCCCCGAAGGCGCCGATGTTGTGCGTCTCCTGCGCTCCGACGGGGTTCAGGCCGTGGCTGCGGAGGTCGTACACGAAGAGGTCGAAGCGGTCGGCCAGGAGCGACCAGAAGGGGTAGTAGCCGTCGGCGGACTGGCCGTTGCCGTGGCTGAGGAGCATGCGGGGGCCGTCGGGGTTGCCGTGGCGCCGGACGACGATGCGGGCGCCGTCGAGCATGGTCGCCTCGAACACGGCCAGGGGCTCGGGCACCTCGTAGCGATCGGTCATACGGCCGCCGTCGACCCTACTCGGTCGTGCGGATGGCGCGGATGGCGATGGTGAGCATGGCGACGCCGAAGACGAACACGACGCCGATCTCCTCCCACGTGCTGAGGGTATAGCCGAACCAGTCGACGTGGGTGATCTGGAAGGGGGCGTCGGCGGGCAGCGCCTTGAGCTGCTCGGAGAGGGCGATCTCGCGGATGGGGGCGACGGCGTAGGTGACGGGGTTGAGCTTGACGATGACGTCCATCCAGGCGGGGACGTTGTTGATGGGGAAGAAGATCCCGGAGAGGAACATGGCCGGCATGATCGCGACCTGGGAGAGCATCTGGAAGCTCTCGACCGAGCGCAGGCGGCTGCCCAGGGCGACCCCGAGCCCCGTGAGCATGAACGACACGAGGATGATGAGCCCGATGAGCTTGGCGACCACTTCGAGGGTGATGTCGATGCCGAGAATGGGAGCCATCACAAACATGACGACGCCGTTGACGAGGGAGACGGTGGCGCCGCCCACGATCTTGCCAATGCAGATGGCGGAGCGGCTGACGGGGGCGACGAGGATTTCGCGGAGGAAGCCAAACTGGCGGTCGGTGACGATGGAAACCCCGGAGAACACGGAGTTCATCAGCACGATCATCGCAACCATGCCGGGGAAGATGAACTGGCGGTAGTCGATGCCGCCGGGGAGGGGGGCGATGCTGTTGCCCAGCCCCTCGCCGAACATGACCAGCATCATGATCGGCATGATGAAGGCGGAGATCATGCGCGGGCGGTCGCGGAAGTAGATGAGAACCTCGCGCATCCAGATGACGCGCACGACCTGGAGGAAGCTCGCGCGGCCGGTGGCCCGGTGGGGGGAGCCGGTGGCGACGCGCGCGCCCGCCTCGGCGGTGGCGGTGGCCTGCTCGACCGTCATCGGAACCGTCCCAGGCGGCGCATGGAGCGAAGCTTATCCTCTTCGCTCGCTTCGGCCTCGCGGATCTGGTGGCCGGTCATGGAGACGAACACGTCCTCGAGGGTAGGGGCGCGGATGCCGACCGAGCGCACCTCGCCTTCGATGCGGTTGAGCAGGACCGGGAGGAACTCCCCGCCCTGCTCGACGTTGAACTCGACGGCGTCGTTCTCGAAGCGGGTTTCGACCTCGAAGGACTCGCGCACCTCGCGCGCGAGGGCTTCGTTGTCGGGACCGGCGATGGAGACGACGTCGCCGCCGAGGCGGGCCTTGAGGCGGTCGGGCGTATCGAGGGCGATGATCTTGCCGTAGTCCATGATGGCGACGCGGTCGCAGGCCTCGGCTTCGTCCATGTAGTGCGTGGTGAGGAAGATGGTGACGCCCTCGGTGT
>DAOUID010000178.1:0-7878 GCA_034428315.1 Dehalococcoidia bacterium | reverse complement strand
ACGCAGTCGAAGAGGTGGTCGACACCGCCGGGAACAAGCTCGGCGATGCGCTCGACGGCGGCGGCGCTGCTGAGGTTCAGGGTCTCGGTGGCGCCGGCGGCGGACGCAGCCGCGAGGCGCTCGTCGTCGCGGGCGACGGCGATGATCGTGCCGGCGCTGGCGGCGGCGGCAGCAGCGATGGTCGAAAGGCCGACGCCGGCGCAGCCGAAGACGGCGACGGAGGCGCCTTCGGCGACGCCCGCGGTGCGGACCGCGCTGGCGGCGAGGAGGGAGGTGTTGCCGAGGACGGAGGCGCCTTCCTTGTCCATCAGGTTGGGGATAGGGACGACGAACTGCTCGTCGAGGACCAGGTTCGTCCCCCAGGCGCCGGCGGGAGCAACGTCCGTCTCGGTGCCGTCGTCGAACTCGACGAGGGGAAGCTCCGGCTCGCGACCGGAGCCGGCGCTCCAGGGGGTGATGAGGACGACGTCATCGACCTGACAGCGGGTCACCTCGCTGCCGACTTCGAGGACGCGGGCGGTGCCCTCGCGGCCGGGGATGACGGGGAGGTCCTGGGGTTCCTCGACCTGTTGGAGCTGGCCGTGCTCGATCCCGGCGGCGTAAATCTCGAGCACGACCTGGTGGGGCCGGGGGTCGGGCAGCTCGAGCTCCTGGATGGCGCAGACGCCAAAGTCGCCCTCAAGGACGACGACGCGGGCGGTGGTGGGCATGGGGCGGGGCCGTCCTAGCGCTCGACGTAGGGGCCGAGGAGCTGGGGCACGCGCAGGTCCTCGGGGATGCGCTCGGGGCCGATCATGCGGTCGAGCTGTTCGGCGCAGTTCCAGATGCGGCGCTCCTGGTAGCTGACGGGCATGCCCGTGAGGCCGGGGGAGTTCAGGGACTTCTGCATGGGCGCCATGTTGCGGGTGTCCTCCTCCATGACGATGTCGAAGCCGTTGAGGCGGCCCTGCCAGGTGTCGGAGGTGACGGGGGAGGGGCGGTCGCCCCAGTCGACGCAGAAGGTGATCCACTCGAAGCGGGTCGTGCCCACGTCGAGGGGCCAGGCGAGGAGGAAGGGCATGCCCGTGGCGCTCACGGGGGTGACGAGGTTGGGGAAGGCGCTGAAGGCGGTGCTCGTGCAGCGCGTCATGCCGTTGACCGTCTTTATCTCCACCATGCCGTCGTCTCCCACGCCGAAGGCCTGGCGGTCGAGGTCGACGCGCCAGTCGAGCTGGTGGTCCATTCCGGTCATCTCGGCGGCGCGCTTGGAGAGGGGCGTGATCATGCGCGAGTGTCCGTTGGGCAGGACGCCCATGGTGGCGCCGCGCTGGTCGAGGCCGGAGACGCCGGCCTTCTGGTGGATGTGCTTGAAGTGGTAGACCTCCTGGAAGGCCTCGACGGTGACCTTCCAGTTGCAGGGGATGATGGTCCAGCGCTTGTCGATCATGCGGAGCGTGGCGCCCTGGAACATGGCCATCTGCTCGGGGAGGGGATGGAGCCAGTCGAGCAGGGGCTCGGCGTCGGGGTTTCGGTTGATGAAGACCCAGCCGTCCCAGCTCTCGCAGCGAAGCTCGCGGATCCTGTGCCGGTCCTCGGGGATGCCGGCCTTGTCGCCGACGAACTTCCCGGTGGTGAAGTCGTAAAGGTGGCCCTCGGAGGAGCGGAAGACGCCCTCGGGGAGCTTGCGGCGGGGGAACTCCTGCTGGAACTGGAGGTTGTTGCCGGCGGAGTCGAACTCCTTCCAGTGGAAGAGGTGGCTGTCGTCGGGGACATCAAAGATGGGGGAACCGTCGACGGAGGCGTTCTCGAAGGCGTGGATGGCAAGGTCCTCGCCACGCACGAGGATGACCTGGATGCCGAGGTGGTCCCAGACCTGGTAGGAGCCCGGCTCGGGGAGCTCCTCCTCACGGGTGGCGTAGAGCCAGACCGTGGGCCAGAAGTGCTTCATCTCGAGGTCGAAGAACTCCTGGCTGCGGTAGCGCCCGGCGGGGAGGTCGGGGAATTTGGGGAAGCCCTCGGGCGGTCCCTCGCGCGAGAACTCGTAGCGGATCTCATCCTTCAGGCGTTCGACGAGCGCTTCCTGCATGGGGCTCCTCCGGGTCCGGCACTGGCCGCGCCGGTCGCGTCCTGCGATTCTACGCGCTGACGGCGGAGCCGCCGACGAGCCGAGGAGAAGCCCATGATTCGTCACATCGTCACGATCACGCTGCGGGAGGACGCCACGGCGGAAGACATTGAGTCGTTCTTCGAAGAGCTTGTGCCGATCAGCGAGCACCCGAAGGCGATCGAGTACTACTGCGGCTGGAACTTCCAGGACCTGGGCGACCCGTGCGACATCGGCATCTCGTGCGCGTTCGCGAGCCAGGCCGACTTCGAGGAGTACATGGCGTCGCCGGATCACGGGCCGCCGGGAGTGTACCTGCGGCGCATCTCGGACCACTGGAGCGTGATCGACTATATGGAGGCCTCGCCCCTGGACGGGAAGGCGTCCACGCGGGCGGAGCGAGGGCCGGCGTGAGCGAGCGGCCGCTGATCGCGATCACGCTGGGGGACCCGGCCGGGATCGGGCCGGAGGTGGCGGTGAAGGCGCTGGAGCGGGAGGAGCTGCGCTCCGAGGCGCGGCTGTTCCTACTCGGCTCGCCGACGAGCGCGGCGGCGGCGATGCGGCTGATGGGGTCGACGCGCGAGCTGCGCCCGGTGCGGGGTCCGGGGGACGTGCGGGGGGAGGCGGGGACGACCGAGGTGCTGGTGATCGGGGGGTTCCGCGAGGACTACTTCGCCATGGGGGAGCACTCGGTGGTGGCGGGCGAGGCGTCTCACGTCTGGGTGGAGGAGGCCGCGCGGCTCGCGTTGGGAGGGGAGGTGGACGCGATCGTGACGGCGCCCATCAACAAGGAGTCGTGGCAGCTGGCGGGGAGCTCGGACACGGGACACCAGGAGGTCTTCAAGCGGCTCTCGGGCTCCGAGCACGTGGCGACAATGCTGATCACGGGGAACCTGCGCTGCATGCACCTCTCGACGCACAAGACGCTGGCGGAGGCGTGCGCCTACGTGACGCGCGAGAACGTGCTGGAGGCGATCCGGCTGACGGACCGGCACTTCCGCGAGTGGGGATTCGCGGAGCCGCGCATCGGGGTGGCGGCGCTCAACCCGCACGCGGGGGACGGGGGGCTGATCGGCACCGAGGAGCTGACTGAGATCGGGCCGGCGGTGGAGGACGCGCGGGCGGAGGGGATCGCGGCGACGGGGCCCGTTCCGGCGGACTCGGTGTTCCCGCAGGCGATCGCGGGGCAGTACGACGTGGTGGTCGTGATGTACCACGACCAGGGGCACATCGCGATCAAGGTGCACGGCTTCGAGGAGAGCATCAGCGTGAACCTGGGACTGCCGTTCATCCGCACGTCGGTCGACCACGGCACGGCGTTCGACATCGCAGGCAAGGGCGTGGCGGACGAGACGAGCATGGTGGAGGCGATCACGACCGCCATCCGTCTGGCGAAGCGCCAGGGCCTCGCCTAGGGGCAGGGCACCGGCTTCACCCCTCGCGGCGCCCCTGGTTCAGCCGGCTAGAACCTGTTCCGACCTCAGAATATCGCGAGGGGATTCGCCGGGCTGCCGGTGCCGCCGCTCATGCGCAGGGGCGAGAGGACGAACTGGAACTCCCAGCGGCCGAGCCGCTCGCAGGTCTCGGCGAGCTGCTCGAAGTTGGCGTTGTCGATGAGGTGGAGGCCCATGGCGGTGAGGCTGACGATGTGCACGGGCTGGTTCATGGCGCTGTAGCCGGAGGGCATGGCGTCCTGGGCGGTATCGGCGCCGATGACGGCGGCGCCACGCTCGTGCAGCCAGGGGAGGCTGGCGGCGTGCCAGCCGGGGTAGCCGTTGGCCGGGAGCTGCTCGCGGCCGAGCTCGCCCTTCTTGCGACCGTAGCCGGTGCGGAGGAGGACGGCGTCACCGGGCTCGACGCGCACGTTCTGGCGGGCTTCGGCGGCCTCGAGGTGCTCGGGGAAGACGCCCTCGCCGGGGTCGAGCCAGGGGCGGTCCTGGGCGGCGGCGACATCGAGAAGGACGCCGCGGGTGACGATGCCGTCCTTGAGGGCGGTGATGGCGTGGTGGGTGGCGCCGAGGCCGGAGGTGACAAGCTCGGCGGGCTTGCCGTTGTACATCTTCCCGTCCCAGAAGAAGTGGCAGAGACCGTCGATGTGGGTGATGGCGTAGCCGTGGAAGATGAAACCGATGAACTCGAGGGCGCCGGCGTTGCGGGCGCCGGTGGCGCCGACGCGGTGCTCGTCGTTGAGGCCCTGGCCGGTGGCGAGCATGTAGCGCTGGGGCGTGCCGAAGGCGTGGTCGGGCTGGGGGCGAGTCTCGATCTCCCAGGAGCAGGAGACGCTGATGCCCTCCTGCACGAGAGCGGCGGCGGCGCGGCGCTTCGCGGGGGTGATCAGGTTGAGGGTGCCGAGCTCGTCGTCTTCGCCCCAGCGGCCCCAGTTGGAGAGGGCATCGAGGTAGCCGAGAACCTCATCTTCGGTCGGCGAGGTGGGCATGGCGGGCCTCCGGCATCGAGGATGCGGGGAGGATGGGCGGGGGCGGGGGGCGGGGTCAAGGGGGAGGGGAGCTTCAACACCGATCGGCGATGACGGACGAGGGGATGACGATCTCGATTCCGGTGACGTCCTCGCCATCGACGGGGATCTGGGTTCCGTTCCGCAGGCCGCCGTTGACGTCCCATTCAATCAGACCGTGAGCCTCGTGGTAGATGCCAAGGAACGTCCCGCAACTGTCCTGCACTTGAAAGGCGTACGTGTGCCCATCGGGGGCGGCGATCGTGAAGCGACCATCCTGATCGGTGTAGTTCAGATCGATGGCCCCGTGGTCAAACCTGTGGGTGAGGGCGTAGGCATTGACGTCGTAGCCTTCCAGGGGTTCCCCGGAGGCGTTCGTGACCCTGCCCCCGATGTTGAAGCGCGGCCCGTCGTAGCAGTTGAGCTTCAGCTCACTGGGCAAGCCCGCGAGGTGGACCGTGATTGCGAGATCCTCACCGGCGACCACGAGTACGACGCCGGCCCCGTGCGTGCGAGGTGTGCCATCGAGGGTGTAACTCCCTATCCGGTCATGATAGGCGGACCTGTGGAACGGCCCCTCCCTGACCCGGCAAACCGCGCTGACCGTTACTGAATACGTTCCATCGGGGATTTCGAGTTCCGCGCCACCCTCTTCCATGGTTGCAGCACCCGAAGAAGTATCGCTGCTCGCATGAACACGCAGTGGATGTCCGTTCCACTCCTCCAGAGGAGTGCCGTCAGGGAGGAGAGCGGTAACCCTCACGCGGTGCACAACGGGGACGAACCGTGCAGCGTACGCAGCAAAGGACGCATAGAAATCTGGAGTCGATACGCCAAAGGACTTGTGAAAGGCGTCCTGCCAGCGCTCGCTTTCGGGAAGGTTCCGAAAGAACGAAATCATCGCCCCTTCACCCGCTTCACCTACGGCAAGACGGACGGCAGCCATTGCTCCCAGGTAGCTCCCGCGATCGAGACCCGAGATGTCGCTCTCAAGCTGCTGGAGATCCGGAACACCCTGACTCAGGACATCGTCGAGTACCTGCTCCACCTCGTGGCGTGTGATGTGGCCACGCGAAACCTGGTACTCGATAGCCTCATACTCCGCCGTCCCCTCCAGCAGCCAGTCGGCGACGTAGACGGTCCCCGCCGCGGGCGTAAGGGAGACGAGATGGGTCTGGAGGACATGAAAGTACTCGTGGGCGAGAGGGGAGCTGACATCGTGGGTGGCCGTGGCGCACCAGTCGGCAACAAAAACCAGGTTGTTGACCGCTTCGCCGCACTGCACGTCGGAGGGCTCCGGGAGGTCGAGAATCTCCCTGCGCGCCTGGTCAAGGGAGGCCCCATCCGCCCCGACGAAGAGGATGAATTCGGGTTCGAGGAGGCCGTAGCGCTCGGCGAACCAGGTCACGACAGAGAGGGTCTCGGCGCGGATTTCGGCCTTCCGCTCCGCCGGGAAGTCGCCATAGAACTCGACCCTCGGCACAACGCTGCCGGGCTGCAGCCAGCGTCTCTCCTCGGGCGACGACACCCAGACCGCATCGCCGACGCGGACCACGCCGGCACCGGTGGAAGTGGCGCCCGGAACATGAGAGATGAACCACTGGCTCTCAGCGTCCCAGGCGAGGACGAACTGCGATTCCGCGTCGAGGGTCGCGAAGGCGTGCTCGAAGGACTCGTTCTCACTGCCGTACCAGGCGACCAGGTTCCAGCCCGCCCGAAGTGTGACCAGTCCTGTGGCAGGATCGGGAGCGGCGGAGCGGATCCAGAAGACCGGTTCGTCGCCGTCGATGTCGAGCCAGAGGCCCATGCCAGGCGTGAGCGTGGTCAGGTCCCCAGCACGTTGCGCCGAGCTGCTGCGGTAGCGTTGTTCGAGGGCGTCCCAGGCGTAGACGGCTTTCAGCTCCGGGAGCACCTCGAAGAGTTCGTCGACGCTTGCCTCGGGTTCGATCCAGCCGGCCAGGTTGAAGCCGGGCAGGAGCACGGTCGTAACCGGGTGGGAGGGGTGCGCGCTGGCGATTTCCGACGCCGGTGTCAGGACAAGGGCAAGGAGGATGGCCGCAAGTCCTGCTGCGAACGCACGCTTGAGAAGAGTCACGGTCGTACCGTAGCGGGGCTGTGCACGAATTGCCCGACCCCCTTCGCCTGCGATCGGGAGCTACCTGTGGGCGACGCTCTCCATGGAGCCGTGCTCAGTGGAGGCGGGGAGGGTGGGCGGGGGCAGATCAGGGGTGGCAACTCCCCGGATCGGCCCTCACACGTCCCGACTCAGTTCCCGTCGCCTGGCAGGGAGGCCAGGGTTATCACGACGCCCGTAACGTCCTGGTCTTCGACGGTAATCGGCACGGCCTCTCCAAGGGCGTCGGTAAGCCCGTCGGGGCCATACCAGCCGAAGTCGTCGTCGCCCGCCCCTGGGTTCAGAACGACACGGAGATAGTAGGTGCCAGCGGACACATTAACGACGAACGCTCCATTGGCGTCAGTGCGGCCGTAGTCGCCGAACGCATCCGACCATGGCCAGACAAGGAGTCCGGGCACAGGTTCGCCCCCTGGACCCAGTACGCTCCCTTCAATGGTTATGTTCGTGTCCACGATCGGGGTGTCGGGGTGGGCGCCGAGGTGGCAAGAGGAGAAGAGCTCCGCATCTCCGAAGACCTCGAGCATGATCCCGGCGAAGGTGGCGTCATAGCCCTCCAACTCGGTCCGCGTGTCCACCCCGGTGAGGCTCCAACCAACGTTAAACCACGCCTGCACGCCCTCCGCCCAGTACTCGTCGGCGTTGGACGCGGCATAGCTGCCGGTCCAGAACCCTTCAGCGAGCGCGTCCGCCAGCGCCTGCTCCAGCCGGGCGCGAAGCTCGCCTGGGCCGGTCTCACCTTCCAACCCCACGAGGAGGAACGTGTGGGCCAGCTCGTGGACGGACGTATCTTCCAGATAGGTGTCTTCCTCGTAGCAGAGGGCGTTCTCCTCAGCCGCCACGGTTACGGGGAGGAACGTCGTCGCCCCCACCGCTCGAAGCTCGGCGACGGTGCGCCCATCGAAGACGCCCCACTCGGGGTACTCCGCGATCACCCGCCCGAACTCGGGGATGTCGGCAATCTCCTCATCCTGTCCCAGTACAGCCACGTGGCTGGGGAAATTGGCGATGTTGCGCCGGAGCCCGGGGTTGTGGGTGAGCATCTCCGCGAGCATCCGGGCGACGCTCACGAGTGCCTCATCGGGCACATCGGCCGACGAGACGACTGGGACGCCGCCGACGTCGATGTACTGCTCGTAGAACGGGGCCATCCCGAGGACGGCCGGTGGCGAGGCCAGCTCAATCGTGGTGCCGGGCTGCTGCCAC
>DAOUID010000177.1:0-6130 GCA_034428315.1 Dehalococcoidia bacterium | reverse complement strand
AGCTTCAGCTTCTCGTAGTCCCGCGTCACGTCGAACTTCTCCGGGTCTTCCCACATCTCCGGGTCGAGGTTCGCCGACCCGAACATGCAGAGCACCTTCGTGTCCTTCGGCACCTGCACGCCCAGGAACTCCGTGTCCTCCACCGCCGTGCGGAACAGCCCGTTGACCGGCGCGTCGTAGCGCAGGCTCTCCTCCACGCACGTGTCGTACAGGTCCGGGTTGTTCCTCACCAGCTCCAGCTGGTCGGGGTTCTGCAGGAGCCGGTAGATCATGTTGCCGATCAGCTGCGTCGTCGTTGCGCTCCCCGCGATGAAGAGGAAGCCCATGAAGCCGATGATCTCGTCGTCGGTCAGCGTGCGGCCGTTCAGCTCCGCCGACACGAGCGCCGTCAGCGTGTCCTCCGGCATCTCCTCGTTGGCGGCGTGCATCGCCCGCCGCTCGGCGATCTTCCCGAGGAAGTACTGCACCTCCGACATGCTGCGGCTGGCGGTGGAACGGGCCCCGTCCCTGCCCTCCGCCTCGCTCTCTGCCGCCATCTGCCGCGCCATCTCCTCCTGCTCCAGTGCGTTGGGCGCGATGACACTGTCCGCCCGCGGCCTCATCTGCTGAAGGAGGTCCGGGTCGAGCCCCAGCAGCCACGCGATCACGATCAGCGGTACGGGCACGGCCAGCAGCTGCATGAAGTCGCCCTCGCCCTTCTCCACGAACCCGTCGATGATCTCGTCGACTAGCTCCGTGATCGCCGGCTCCATCGCGAGCAAGCTCGCCGGCGTGAAGGCGCGGTTCACGAGCCGCCGGTCGAATGTGTGCTCCGGCGGATCCACGCTCACGAGCACGCCGCCGCCATTCCGCGCCAGCCCCGGCCCCAGCTCGCTCGTCCAGTTCTTCCAGTCGTGCAGGAGCGCCCGTACGTCCTTCTCGCGCGTCACCGCGTACCAGTCGAACGGCTCCTCGGCGTGCGCCATCGGGCACTCCTCGCGCATGCGCGCGAAGTGCGGGTGCACATCCTTCTGGAACTCGGGGTCGAAGAAGTCGAAGTCAGACGCCATGGCGCTCCTCCCGGGAAGCGGACAGTTGTAAAATTACTGGCTCGGCTAGTGCCCGTCAACGCCCCCCGGAGGCCGCGCCTGCCGCCGCCAGGGCCCGTGGCGAGAGGCGCTCCTGCCGCTCCCGCGCGATGCGCCGGCAGCGCTCGGCAGTGGCGGGCGTGGCCGCCCCCGCGAGCATCAGGCAGACGGAGAACACGGACACGTCGGCCAGCTCGCGATGCGCCACCCCGCCCGCCAGCCACTCCGCGTTCGTGCCTCGCTGCAGGGCCGCGATGCGCCGTCCCAGCGACTCAATGTCCACCCACGCCTCGATCTCGCCGTCCTCGCCCATCTCCCCGAGCGCTTCCATGAGCGCTTGCAGCCCTCCCGACCGGATCGCTTTCCCCAGGGGACGAGCCCCCGCGCGGCTCCTGAATGACTCAAGCAGCGTTCGCGCGTAGTGGGGGTTGCCGGCGATCGTCTCCGCCGTCGCCGCCACCATCGCAAGCACGCGATCGAGCCCCCGCACGCCCGCGGCCGGCCCCGCCGCCTCCAGCATCTCCTCGTACGCTTCCAGCACTGCCTCGTAGAGCAGTTCGTCCTTGCTCCCGAACGTGTTGTAGAGCGTCGGTCTGGTTACGCCGCTGGCTTCCGCCAGCGCCGTCATCGTGACGTCGTCGTACCCAACCCGGGCCAGCAGTTCGCGCGCGGCCCCAAGCAGCCGCTTGCGCCGCTCAAGCCGCTTCTCGTCGCCAAGCGCCATCGCGCCTCATCCTAGCAGTGCCGGCCGGGGCGTCGTTGTTCCCGCGACCAGGGGCGGCGCCCCGGGTGATCCTCAGGCGGAGGAACCCTGCTGCGACACCGCCTCGAGCCTGTTGCCCGAGGGATCCATCGAGAGGCGGCCCTGGCGCTCCTCCGCGATGCGCCGGCAGCGCTCGGCCGCTTCCCCCGTGGTGACCCCCGCGAGCATCATGCAGGCGGAACAGATCGTCATGTCGGCCAAATCTTCAAAGGCCACCCGGCCCGACACCCAGTCGATGGTCACGCCTCGCCTCAGACCGCTGATGATCGTGGCCATCACGATCGGGTCCACCCACTCCTGGAGCTCGCCGTCCGAGCGCATCTCCTCCACAGCCTCGATCATCGCCTGCAGCCCCTCCAGCCGGAGCGCCCTGCGCAGCGCTTGCGCACCGGGCCGGGACCTGAACGAGTCCATGAGCGTCCCCACATACTGAGGCTCCTGGCTCATCGTTTCCGCCGTGGAGGTGAGGATGGAGACGACCCGGTCGAGTCCGCGAACACCGTTCGCCGGGCCCGCTTCCTCCAGCAGTTGCTCGTAGTGCTCCAGCACCGCTTCGAAGAGCAGGTCGTCCTTGCTTCCGAACGTGTTGTAGAGCGTCGGCGCCGTCACCCCCGCCTCATCCGCCAGCCCCTTCATCGTGACCTTGCCGTACCCGACGCGTCCCAGGAGATCCCGTGCCGCAGCGAGCAATCGCCTCCGCCGCTCCAACCGCTTTCTATCCCCTAGAGGCATATTGCCAAAGTCTACCAGCCGCCACCCCACACCGTACAAGATGAGTGCTGCGTGAGCCCGGCGCCCTACCACTGGTCCCAGTGGACCGTCTCCTCCACCGGCAGCCGCGATACCGGCCCGAAATTGCCCATCGGGTAGCCCACCGGCAGCAGACAGTACGCCTCGACCGTGTCCGGCAGGCCCAGGATCTCCTTAACCCGCGCGCGGTCGCGCAGCCCGAGCGTCGTCGGCGTCGCGCCCAGTCCGAGGGCTCGCGCCGCCAGCAGCACGTTCTGCACCGCCGGCCACACGTAGCCGCCGCCCCCCGCCCGTGTCGGATCGGCCTGCGCCTCCGAGAACTCCAGGCAGCTGATGATGAGCGCCGGGATCTCGTGCATGTGCTCCATCTGCCAGACCACCGCCTCCCGCATCCGGTCCCGCTTCGCCTTCGAGTGATGGGGAAGCTCCTCTACCGTGTCTGCGGCCATGTAGGCCGTGATGTGCTTGCGGTTCTCTTCCGCCAGCTGCCGCTTCGTCTCCGGATCGCGCACGATCAACCAGCGCACGTTCTGCACGTTCGAGCCCGTCGGCGCGTGGTTGCCCGCGTCCGCCAGCTTCAGCAAGAGCTCCTCCGGAACCGGGTCCGGCTTGATCCGCCGCATCGCCCGGCAGTTGTACATAACCTCGAAGATGTCCACGACCGCGTTCCTCCCTCGGAAGTTCCAACAGATGAATGGCGGGAAGCATACCAACAGCCGCCGTCTGCGCTGCCCTCCCGCTCCCGCTAGACCCTACGGCGCGCTCCTGCAAATCTGGATGAAGCCGGGTTTGTAGTCCTTTCTGAACTGTTCCGTGCCGTCGAGCAGTCGTCTTCGACAGCCGGACTCCTGGTTCCTCATGGGGAGGAGCCGGGCTATGCATCTTTCGTAGAAAAGGAGCGGCATGGGCCACCTGTACGCACTGCAAGGGGCCTTCCTGCAGCAGTGGCGCGTCACCGCCAGCCGCTACCAGATATTCCTCATCGGGATCAGCCAGGTGCCCACCGCCGCCGCCGCTGCCTGGATCGCTCGCGCCAGCGCGGAGCAGGGCGTCTCCCTCTCGATAGCTGTCGGCGCGGCCTTCGTCGTGGTCTGGAACGTCTGCGTGTTCCGAACCGGCTTCTCCCTCCTCGACGAGCGCTGGGCAGGGACGCTCGAGCTGAACCTCCTCTCCCGCTCTCCCCTCACGCTCGTCATGCTCGGGAAGTCGCTCGCCTTCGTCGTGTTCTTCGCGATGGTCGGGCTCCTTTCCTTCGCCGCCGCCCTCCTCGTCGCTAACGAGGTCGCCGGCATCGACTACCCCGTTGCCTTCGCCCTCTCCCTCACGCTGGTGGTGCTGGCCGTCGTCGCCCTGCAGTTCCTCTTCGCGCCGCTCAGCTTCCTCGTGGGCGCGCAGGGCGGCTTCTTCAACGCGATCATGCCCCTGGGCGTTGTCCTCAGCGGCTTCTTCTACCCCGTCGCCCTGCTCCCCAACTGGTTCGAATGGCTCGCCCGCCTGCTGCCGACCGCGTGGGCCATGGAGGCCCTCATCTGGTCCATCAACGGCAAGGAGGACCTCGGTCGCGTCGCCCTCAACTGGGTGCCGGCGGTCGCGCTCCTCGTCCTCCTGGCTGTCGTTGAAGTCGCGCTCTTCCTTCGAGCGGAGAGGCGCGCCCGCCTCTCCGGCGGACTGACGGAGTAGGGGCATGGACAGGGTTCAGAACTTCTACCTGCAGGCCTACCTCTCCTACCGCGGCCTCTTCCACTGGCTCACGCCCTTCCCCTATTTCAGCAATATCGTCCTCGCGCCATTCCTCACCCTGCTCAACTTCATCCTCATCGGCCGCTTCGCCTCCGTGGGCGATGTCGACCGCTTCGGCATCGGGATGGTCGTCTACGCCATCGTCTGGATCTACGTGGGCGGCGTGACCCAGTCCTTCTCCAACGACCGCTCGGGCGGAACCCTGCACCTGCTCTTCGGATCCCCGGCCAGCAGGGCCTCTGCCTACTTCGCCCGCGGCGTCGGCCACTTCTACAACGGCCCGCTCACGGCCGTCAGCACGACGCTCCTCGCCGTGCTCGTCATCGACCTCAACGCCGGCGACTTGAACTACCTCACCTACACAGTGGCGATCGTCGTCGTCTCAATCGGCATCCTCATGCTCTCCCTCCTCCTCGGGAACTTCGCCGCGCTCTACCACGACTGGTTCCTCTTCTCCGCCATCGGGTACGGCGGGTTGCTCGGGCTGACGGGCCTGATCATCCCGGTCGACCGCCTCCCCGCAGCCCTCGAAGTCGTGGCCCAGGGACTGCCCATCACGCACGGGCTGAAGGCGCTGCGGGGCGCCTTCGCCGGCGACTCGGTGGCGAGCGTGGCCCCCGATCTCCTCCTTGAGCTGGCCGTCGCGGGGGCCTACGCGCTCGTCGGCCTTGCCGTCTTCACGCTCATCGACCGTGCCGCCCGGCGGCGCGGCATCCTCGCAGGAGGTGAGGAATGACCAACGACGCCCCCATGATCGAGTGCCGCAACCTGCGCCGAACGTTCCAGCGCGGCGGACCCCTCCGCCGCGGCAGCGAGATCGTGGCGGTCAGCGACATCTCGTTCGATGTCCGCCCGGGCACGATCTTCGGCCTGCTCGGACCCAACGGCGCAGGCAAGACCACGACCGTGCGCATGCTCTCGACCCTCCTGCTGCCGACGGCGGGCAGCGCCCGCGTCGCCGGCTTCGACGTCGCCTCGCACCCGCGCGAGGTTCGACGCCGCACGGGCCTCGCCCTCGGCGGCGACCGCGGGCTCTTCGGCCGCCTCACGGGCGAGCAGAACCTTCAGTACTTTGCCGCCATCAACCACCTCTCGCCCCGCGAGGCGAACCGCCGCTCTGCCGAGCTCCTCGACCTCGTGGGCTTGGGCGAGCGCGGACGCTCGAAGGTGTTCGAGTACTCGCGCGGCATGAAGCAGCGGCTTCACCTCGCCCGCGCCCTCCTCACCGAGCCAGACGTGCTCTTCCTGGACGAGCCCACGTCCGGCCTCGACCCCCTCGGCGCCTTCGAGTTCCGGCACCTGGTCGGCGAGCTCAAGGAGCGGGGCCGCACGATCCTGCTGACGACCCACTTCATGCTCGAAGCGGACGAGCTCTGCGACGAGCTCATCGTCATCGACCGCGGTGAGGTCGTCGCCCAGGGCAGCCCGGCCGCGATCAAGCGCCAGTTCGGCAGCGCCACCGTCGTCGAGATCTCGCTGCGCGAGCCGCGGGAAGGACTCCAGGCGTCCCTGAGCGAGCTGCCGCAGGTCCAGCACGTGGAAGTCGGCGTCGACGGCATGCTCCAGACCGTCCGCGTGCACATCCCTTCCGACCAGGACGCCGGCCCGATCGTCGCTCACATAGGCGCCGAGCACGTCGACCACATGACCACGCGCACCTCCTCGCTCGAGGAGGCCTACCTCACGCTCATCGGAAGGGACGAGTAACCGGGTACCGAGCGGCCAGGGTCACGTCTCGCGTGTGTCCGTGCGAGACTACGCGGCCCAGCACTGGAGGCCAGCGATGCCCGACCTGCTCTACGACAAGCGC
>DAOUID010000176.1:0-5606 GCA_034428315.1 Dehalococcoidia bacterium | reverse complement strand
TGGGTGGCGCGGTGTTCGACGGTCTCGTCCGGGGTCACGAGGACGGCGGCCTGCTCCATCGTGCAGCCGCTGGTGGCGACAGCGAAGGCGAGGGAGCCGCCCTTCGCACGGACGGCCTTCTCGATGGCGGGCATGGCCGCCTGCCAGCCCTCGCTGCCGGCGCTGCCGCCGAACACGGCAAGGTCACAGTCCTGGGCGCGGAGCGCCTCGTAGCGCGAGATAAGCGCGCTCGTGTCGAAGAGGTCGTCCGAGCCGGGGACGACGGCGATGCGCCGGTTCTCCTCGGCGGGAACCATCGGCTCTTCGAGCAGGGCCTTCGCGGGAGAGTCCTCCCACTGGTCGGTCAGGCGGCCGTAGAGGCTGGGGCGGCGGGGAACGGTGACGGCGGGAGCGGCGGCGGGGTCGATGGTGTAGGTGACGACGGTGTCGCCGGTGCTGGGCGCGGCTACGCGGGTGGCGCCCCGGGGGTCGATGACGCAGGAGCGGCCGGCGTAGATGAGCGTCTCGTCCTCGGGTCCCCACTTGTCGGCGGCCGCCACCCAGACGCCGTTCTCGAAGGCGCGGGCGGGCATCAGGTACTCGCACTGGGTGGTGCTGAGCTGCTCGACGGTGCTGGCCCAGGAGACCCAGGCGGTCAGGTCGAGGATGACCTCGGCGCCGTTGACGGCGAGGGAACGCGCGATTTCGGGCTGGCGGCCATCGGCGCAAATGAGGACGCCGAAGCGGGCGAAGCCGGCGTCGAACACGGGGAAGGCGTCGCCGCGACGGAACCAGAAATTGTCGAAGTGCCAGAGGAAGCCCTTGTCGTAGCGTCCGACCATGGCGCCGGTGGGGTCGAAGATGACGCCGCTGTTGGTGAGGGAGCCGTCATCGTGGGGGACGGCCATGCCGGCGGCGAGCCAGTAGCCGTGCTCGCGCGCCTTGGCGCCGAAGAGGGCGGCCACCTCCGCGAAGGGGCGAACGCCGGGGCGGGCGTAGGGGTCGGAGTCGCGGACGTAGTAGGCGGGGTAGGCGCACTCGGGGAGGGCGACGAGCTGGGCGCCGGCGGCTCCCGCCTCATCGAGGGCGCGGAGGAGGCCCTGGAGGTTCTCCTCGGCGTCTTCGAGGTCGAAGGCGCGGACCTGGCAGCAGGCGACGGTGAAGGGTTCCACGGGAGGCTCCAGTCCTGCTTTCGCGCGCACTCAGGGACGTTGCTAGGATCGATCCCGGAGAGGTGTCCGAGTGGCTTATGGTACCGTTCTCGAAAAGCGGTGTGCAGCAATGCACCGGGAGTTCGAATCTCCCCCTCTCCGCCAGCCAGCCTGATTTCCCTCCGTTTGTTCCCCCTGCGAGCCCGTCCCGGCGACCTCAGGCAGGGCATGATCTACTCCCCTCGCGGCGATGACCGGAGGGGAGGCACATGATGGGCCGGGTTCAGGAACGCATCCTCGCGCGGACGGCGTCGATGGTGGCGGGAGCGAGGCCGAGGGAGCCCATGTAGCCGGCGGCGGAGCCCCAGCGGCTGCGGATGAAGTCGAGCGTGAGCTCCATGTCGCGGGGCGGCGCGGCCATCATCTTGCGGCCCGTTTCGATGCTGATGCCGTACTCCTTGAAGCGATCCATGCGCTCCTCGACTATCGGCTCCAGCTCCGTCGTCGAGAGGGCGTAGTCCGCAACGATGTGCTCGTCCGGTACGCCCGCGAGGTCGAGCAGGAGGGCCGCCGCCACACCCGTCCGGTCCTTGCCGGCGGCGCAGTGGAAAAGCACGGGCGTCTCAGCCATGGCGAGGGTCTCGAAGAGGGTACGGAAGGCCCTGCCGCCGTCGGTCAGGAACTGCCGGTAGGTGGCCGCATACCCCGGGAAACTCTCCACACGGGCGAGTGCGCCAGGGGAAGCGTCGGTCTGGAACACGGGCGCCTTGATGACGTTGATGTCGGACGCGCTCAAGTCGGGTGTGGGGTACCGCTCGTGCTCCACGTCGGAGCGGAAGTCGACCACGACCCTGACCCCGAGGGCACCGAGCGCAGCCACCCCGGCATCGGTCAGCTCGTGCAGGCTGCCGCTTCGGATCAGGTCGGTGGCGGTGGTCTCGCGGCCGCGGGCAGTCGGGTGGCCGCCGAGGTGGCGGACGTTATGGGCCCTGTCGAGGTGGATCTTTCGGCCGGTCTTGTCTTCTTCGATTGTTGCTGTTGTCACGTCAGTCATGGTGCCGCCAGGTTGTGATCGGGGGGTGAACGGATCGCGTCACTCGCCCGGGACGGTCGCTTCCGGGTGGGCGTCGTAGCGGGGGAGGTAGGGTTTGAGGTCGAGCACGGGCGTGCCGTCGATGGCGTCGAGGCCGAGGACGCGCAGTGCCGTTCCCTCCACGCTGAGGAGGGGCACGGCGGAGACACCGAGGTGGTTGGGGCGGAGCTGGCTGCGGGTCGCGAGAATGCCCGTGTCGACGCCCTCGACGGGCAGCGACTCGGGCTTTTCCGGGGCGTCGGCGGCGAGGTCCATGTAGAAGACGACAATGACGTGGCTGTAGTCGTCGAGGCCGTGAAGGCGTCCGGCGTGCCCGGGCAGCAGATCGATGTGGCTCTCGACCTTGTCCCAGCCGCGGGGGCGGGGCTTCCCGACATCGTTCCGAACCCAGCCGATAGCCGCGAGGGTCACCTGTTCCGGCGGGGCCGGGCGGTCGAACGTGCGGAAGCGATCGAGCAGTCCCATGGCGTTTCGTCAGGCGGTTGCGGGGGTGGAGTGGGGTTGTGGAAGGGTCATGGCGGAGTGGCGTTTCGGGGGACAGAAAGGCGCCGCCAGTATAGGCGGGAAGGTGCCCTTTCGAAGGTCCGGAAAACTGGCGGTTAATGCCTTTCTCGTGATAAAATGCACAGGAATCCTAACAATACCCGCGGTCGCGTTCCGGGCACCCGCGGCTCAGCCCCCACAAGGCAGCGTATGGCGATCGAAGAGGCGACCCCGAGCACCTACACGGCAGCCAATATCCAGGTGCTGGAGGGTCTCGAAGCGGTCCGCCGCCGGCCCGGCATGTACATCGGGACGACCGACAAGGCCGGCCTCCACCACCTCGTCAAGGAGCTCGTCGATAACGCCGTCGATGAGGCGATGGCGGGCTTCTGCGACCTCGTCGAGGTCACGTTCCACGCGGACGGGTGGTGCACGGTCAGCGACAACGGCCGTGGCATTCCGGTGGGCGTCCAGAAGCAGACGGGGAAGACCGCGGTCGAGACGGTGATGACCGTGCTCCATGCGGGCGGGAAGTTCGGCGGGGGCGGCTACAAGGTTTCGGGCGGCCTGCACGGCGTGGGCGCGAGCGTGGTGAACGCGCTGGCCGAAGAGATGTGGGTCGAGGTGGTGCCAGACCCGGAGGCGCAGGGCAAGCGGACCGCGGGCAAGGTGTACCGGCAGGACTACTCGCGGGGCGAGGCGCAGAACAAGCTGGCGCCCAAGCCCCTGAAGAACGGCCGCGGCTACGGCACGACCATCTCCTTCAAGCCGGATGAGGAGGTATTCGACTCAACCTCGTTCGACTTCGAAGTCGAGGCGGTTCGCCTGCGCCAGTACGCCTACCTGACGAAGGGCACGTGGTTCCGTCTCTACGACGAGCGCGACGGGCGCGAGATGAACTACTACTTCGAGGGCGGCATCCAGAGCTTCGTGCGCCACGTGAACCGCGACCGCGCGGTGCTGAACCAGGATCCCGTGTACGTCGAGCGCGAGATCGAGGGGAGCCTGATCGAGTGCGCGATCCAGTACAACGACGGCTTCAACGAGTCGGTCTACACCTTCGCGAACGGGATCAACACGATCGACGGCGGGGCCCACCTGACGGGCTTCCGCTCGGCCCTCACCCGCGTCCTGAACGACTACGCGCGCAAGGCGAAGGTGCTGAAGGAAGGCGACGCCAATCTCGGCGGGGAAGACGTGCGAGAGGGGCTGGTGGCGGTAGTCTCGGTGAAGCTGCCGGAGCCGCAGTTCGAGGGCCAGACGAAGACGCGCCTCGGCAACGCCGAGGTCTCGGCGCATGTGCAGAGCGCGCTGGGTGAGGCGCTGACGCAGTACCTGGAGGAGAACCCCTCCGACGCACGCCGCGTGATCGAGAAGGGCATGACGGCCGCGCGAGCGCGCGAGGCGGCGCGCAAGGCGCGGGACCTGGTGCACCGCAAGAGCGCGCTCGAGAGCGGCAACCTGCCGGGGAAGCTGGCGGACTGTTCGAGCCGCGACCCGGAGGAGTCGGAGATCTTCATCGTCGAGGGTGACAGCGCGGGCGGCTCAGCGAAGCAGGGCCGCGACCGGCACACGCAGGCGATCCTGCCGCTGCGGGGGAAGATCCTGAACGTGGAGAAGGCGTTCCCGGAGAAGATGCTGGGGCACGAGGCGATCCGCCTCATCATCTCGGCGCTGGGCACGGGCATCCGGGACACGTTCGACATCACGAAGCTGCGCTACCACAAGGTCATCATCATGACCGACGCGGACGTGGACGGCGCGCACATCCGGACGCTGCTGCTGACGTTCTTCTTCCGGAACATGCGCGAGCTAATCGACAGCGGACACCTCTACATCGCGCAGCCGCCGCTCTACCGGCTGCAGCAGGGCAAGACCACGCACTACTTCTTCTCCGACCCGGAGCTGAAGGCGTTCCAGCGGGGCAAGAAGCAGAAGGGCAACGTGCAGCGCTTCAAGGGCCTCGGCGAGATGAACGCGGACCAACTCTGGGAGACAGCGCTGAAGCCGGACTCGCGCATCCTCATGCAGGTGACGATCGAGGACGCAGCCGCCGCCGACCGTATCTTCTCGGAGCTGATGGGCGAAGAAGTCATCCATCGCAAGAAGTTCATTCAGACTCACGCCAAGGAAGTCCAGAACCTGGATGTCTAGCGAGGAAGCGTCTTCTCAAGACGGCTCGAGCGGGCCGTCAGTACCGCCGGACACGCTGGATTTCCTTTTCGAGTACACGCACGAGGCACCTCAGCGTCAGATGGCTGCTGTGGATGCCCTAGACAACAAGGCATTCGCCCTCTTCTCTGCAAGCGCTGTGGTAGTAGGCCTTGTCGGGCTTGGGATCTGGAGCGGACGAGACCTCCCTCTCGGCGCAAGTGTCTTGCTGGCCGCTGCAGTTGGAGCATTCGTTGTGGCAGGTGGCGCCGTACTCCGGTGCCTTTGGGTTCGTCGCTACCGGCTGTCGTACCAAGCCGACCAGCTATGGGACGAGTACTGGGACGAGCCAGTCAGCGAGATCCAGCACGCGCTTGTTGCGGACATAGCGAAAGCGTACGAACACAATCGCGAGATTTAGAAACCAAGGCCAGCGCCCTTACTGTCGCGCTCGCGGCAGCGATTCTTGAAATCACCCTCGTCGGAGCCAGCCTCGCTTGGTCGAGTCTGGCCTAGGATCCCGGCTTTTCTCCGCGTAGTCCGGGGGCAACGGCCGCTTCGGTTGCGGCGGCGGCGGATGCTGCTCCCGGTCGCCGCCCTGCTTGTCACTTTCAGGCATGGATCCAGTGTAGCGCAGCCGACCACCGGAGTGGCGGGAGTGCATGGGAGTCGAACCCACCCCTCGCCGCGCTGGCGACGAGGCGACCGTTTTGAAGACGGCGAGGACCACCGGGCCCTATCCACTCCCC
>DAOUID010000175.1:0-1805 GCA_034428315.1 Dehalococcoidia bacterium | reverse complement strand
CCGCTGGCGCGGTAGTCGCGGTAGGGGCCGTCGCGCCAGTCAAGGGCTTCCTTGAGGCCGCCGCCGCTCTCCATGGCCTGACGCGTGCGGTCCTGCCACTCGTAGGCCTGGGCGGTGAACTGGCCGGCGGCGTCGAGGTCGGTGGAGCTGCGAATGGACGAGTAGATGCCCATGTTCTCGTAGAAGCGGTTCATGCTCGTCTTGGCGATGGCGAGGTGGTCGGCGCTGAGGTTGGCGATGCGGTCGGCGAAGGCGACGGTGCGCTCCTCGAGCTCGTCGGCAGGCCAGGCGTAGTTGACCATGCCGATCTCCTCGGCCTCCGTGCCGGTGATGTTGTCGCCCGTGTAGTAGAGCTCCTTGGCCTTCCGCATGCCGAGGACGAGCGGGAAGATGGCGCCGTTGCGGGCGACGCCGAGGCCGCGCACGCCGGGGTGGCCGATGCGGACATCCTCGGCGGCGGTGACCATGTCGGACATCATCGCCATCTCGCAGCCGCCGGCGAGGGCATAGCCGTGGAGCTGGGCGATGGTGACCTTGGCCATGTTCCAGTAGTACATCTGGATGTCGGTGATCTGCTGCATGCCGGTGCGCATGTTCCAGAGCAGGCGGCGGCCCTGGTCGTCGACGGCGCGGTGGCGGCGGACGACGGCGTCGGCGCCACGTCCCTGGGGTGGGGTGAGGTCGTAGCCGGCGCTGAAGCAGCGTCCGGCGCCCTTGACGATGATGACGCGGATGCTGTCGTCGGCCTCGTAGTCGTGGAGGGCCTCGTTGAACTCGAAGAGGAGCTCCTGGGAGAGGGCGTTCATCTTCTCGGGGCGGTTGAGGGTGATGCGTCCGACGCGGCCGTCGGTGCCGGCGCGGTCGAGGATGAGGTTTTCGTACTCGGGCATGGGTGAGCCTCCGGGGTTCGGGTGCGGGGATTATAGGAGGGGGGCGGCCTGCAGCGGCCTCCGACGAGGCCCGGGCGGGGCCGAGGCTTCCGCATCGGGGCGGGGGCGCTAGCCCTCGGTCGGGGTCCGGGGCGACTCGATGCCGAGGGAGGCGAGGTGGTCGCGCATGTACTGGGGGGCGACGGGGGTGCCAACCTCGTAGGTGTCGCCGTCGTGGCGGGGAATGACGCCGAAGGCGGTGTTGAATTTGTGCGAGAGCTCGACGGTGCCGGTGGTGATGGCCAGCTCGAGCAGCTCGCGCTCGCTGAAGTGCTCGAGGAGCTCGGCGAAGAAGGCGTCGTCGATGGAGCGGGCGTCGTCGCGGACCCAGCGTTCGACGAACATCATGGCGAGCTTCACGCGGGGTTCGAGGTCGGAGTTCTCGGGGTCGTGGATGGCCGCGATCATCCCCTCGTCCATGCCGTCCTGCTGCGCCGCAGCAGTGCGAGCGGGCGCTCAGAAGTCGCAAGCGTGGAGGGTGGCGGACTTGATGCGGACGAGGTCGCGGACGCGGGGTTCGAGGGAGCCGTACTCCCAGAGCGTGCCCCACTGGACCTGGAACGCCTCCCAGAGCTCGCGGTGCTGGCTGTAGACGCCGGCGAAACCGGCGCCGCTGTCGTCGAGTCTGGGCATGGGGCACCTCCTGTTGGCAGGAGCATGGTAGCGGCTGGGAGAACCGCCGTTAACCGGCGTCCGGCTCCAGTGGAGCCGGACGAGCGGGTTTCGCCGGCGGGGCCGAGGTTCAGGCGGGCTTGAGGGCCATCGCCTGGTTGACGTCGACGCCGATGGCGGGGCCCATGGTGCTGGTGATGGTGACCGTGCGGATGAAGGCGCCCTTGACCTCGGGGCGCGCCTCGTTGATGGCCTCGATGAAGG
>DAOUID010000174.1:0-2372 GCA_034428315.1 Dehalococcoidia bacterium | reverse complement strand
TAGATTGAAGGCGGCGGCGCATTCGTCTAGCGGCCTAGGACACCGCCCTCTCAAGGCGGAGATCAGGGGTTCGAATCCCCTATGCGCTACCACCTCTCCTGGTTCTCAGAATCCTTCCGGAAGCGCCAACCTGGCGGCGTCCGCGCTCGTCATGGTCTGTCGTGTGGCGTCGACAGCGTCTGGTGGGCGAGCTCTGCCCGGGTCCGACCAGCGCTTGCTTCTTGACGAACTGTCCGCCCCCTGCCCACGGTGGAGGTGACGGTGGCGCTGGAGGTGGGAGTCGCCTGACTGTGGGTGAGCCGGCGGGACTTTGGAAGGAGGGCGGCGGTGTGTACGATTCGGCCATACGCTGAAAGCGCCCGGAGGCAGGTATGACGGAGGACGTCACCATGCGCGGCAAGGCCGCCATCGTGGGCATCGGCGAGACCACCTACTACAAGCGCGGACAGTCGCCCGACCCCGAGTTCAAGCTGGTGCTCGACGCCATCCAGCTCGCCGCCGCGGACGCGGGTATCGACGTGCGCGAGATCGACGGGTACGCCGCCTACGCGAACGATCGCAACGACCCGTCCCGGCTGATGACGGCGTTCGGCAGCAAGGACCTGACCTTCAGCAACATGGTCTGGGGCGGCGGCGGGGGCGGTGGGTCCGGAGCGGTCGCGAACGCAGTGGCGGCGGTCGTGGCGGGGTACTCGAAGTACGTGGTCGTCTACCGGGGGCTGGCACAGGGCCAGTTCGGGCGCTTCGGCCAGGGGCCGCAGACGCCGATAGCGCCCGGCGGAGCGGCCTTCACGGCCCCGTACGGCCTGCTCTCGCCGGCGCAGTCGTTCGCGATGCGCATCCGGCGCTTCATGCACGACCACGGGGCCGAGCAGAGCGCGCTGCGGGCGATCTCGCTGGCCACCTACCGGCACGCGCAGTCGAACCCGCGGGCGGTGATGTACGGGCGCGAGCTGACCGAGGAGATGTACGACAACTCGCGCATGATCGTGGAGCCCTTCCACCTCTTCGACTGCTGCCAGGAGAACGACGGGGCGGCGGCCCTGATCGTGACGAGCGCCGAGCGCGCGAAGGACATGCAGCAGAAGCCGGCGTGGGTGCTGAGCGCGGCCCAGGGGTCGGACTTCCGGCAGGCCGCGACGGCCCACAACTCCCCCGACTACCCGACCTCGAACTTCAAGACGCTGGCGCCGCGGCTGTACGCGATGGCGGGCGTCGGTCCGGAGGACGTGGACGTCCTCCAGAGCTACGAGAACTTCACCGGCGGGGTGCTGATGAGCATCGTCGAGCACGGGTTCTGCGAGCCTGACGAGGTGAACGACTTCTTCACGCAGGAGAACTTCTCCGCGCCCGACGGGAAGCTGCCGCTCAACACGAGCGGGGGCAACCTCGCGGAGTGCTACATGCACGGCCTCGAGCTGGTGCACGAGGCGGTGCGGCAGGTGCGCGGCGAATCGACCTGCCAGGTGCCGGACGCGAACATCTCGATGGTGACGTCGGGGCCGATGGTGCAGCCGGTGAGCGACCTGATCCTCGCCGCCGACCGGGGCGTGGACGCATGAGCGCCGAGACTGGCGCCTACCTGCCGGAGGGGCTGCCGCGGCCGGGTCCGGCCATCGACGGGCTGGGGGCGGAGTTCTGGGAGGCGGCGAAGCGCCACGAGCTGGTGGTGCAGCAGTGCCGCGCCTGCGACGGCTTCCAGTGGGGGCCGGAGTGGATCTGCTACCAGTGCCACTCCTACGACCTGACCTACACGCAAGTCTCGGGACGCGGGATCGTCTACAGCTGGGAGCGGGTCTGGCACCCGGTGCATCCGGCGCTGCAGGAGGCGACGCCGTACATCGTCGTGCTGGTCGAGCTGCCGGACGCGGACAACGTGCGCATGGCCGGCAACCTCCTCGGGGACCGCAGGCAGGACGTGGTCATCGGGGCGGAGGTGGAGGTCGCGTTCGAGGACAAGGGCGAGGGCGACGAGGCGTACACGCTCGTGCAGTGGCGGGTGATCGAGTAGAGCGCGAGCCTACGGCCCGAACTGCATCCTGGAGGCGGCATCGGCCGCAGCTACCCCCGCGACCCGCTGCGTGGGCGCGACGCTGGGGGACCCATCTTCCCCATCGGCGCCGTCGACCCGCGGCTCCCCGTGCAAGCACAGGTGCTTGGGGTTATCACGCCGGCAGGGGAGGCGCTTGCCTTCCCGGTCGCGCAGTCGCGAGCCGCGCTCCGGGCAGGCGATGCCGTCGTGCTGGCCGGGGGCCGGCTCGTCCTGGACGGCGGCGGACTTCGCGCCGAGTGGAGCGATGGCCGCCAGCTGCCCAGTCACCGGGCCTACTGGTTCGCCTGGAGCCAGTTCCACCCGGACACCGTCGTCTGGA
>DAOUID010000173.1:0-3891 GCA_034428315.1 Dehalococcoidia bacterium | reverse complement strand
CTCGACGAGGTCGCTGGCGGCGATGTCGATCAGCTTCCCCCGGCCCGCCTCGGCGGGCGCGTCCAGCCCCCGCCGCCGCAGCTCCTCCCGCAGCGATTCCGTGTCCGAGAACTGATCGAGGTCGAGGCCTCCGTACTCCCGCAGCGCCTCGATGTATCCGATGCGCCGCCACGGCGGGCTGAAGTCGATCTCGTTCCCGCCGAACGACACGATCGTCGTGCCCAGCACCTCCTGCGCCACGCCGCTCACCAGCTCCTCGACCAGCGTCGCCATCGTCCCGTAGTCGCCGTACGCCTCGTACAGCTCGAGCATCGTGAACTCGGGGTTGTGCCGCTGGCTGAACCCCTCGTTGCGGAAGATGCGCCCGATCTCGTACACGCGTTCGTAGCCGCCCACGAGCAGCCGCTTCAGGTGCAACTCCAGGCTGATCCTCAGGACGCGGTCCTCGCCAAGCGCCTCGAAGTGCGTCTCGAAGGGCCGCGCCGCCGCTCCCCCCGCCTCCTCCTGCAGCACCGACGTCTCCACTTCGAGGTAGCCGCGCTCGTCCAGGTGCCGCCGGATGGCCGCCACGATCTGGCTGCGGGCGCGGAACGTGTCGCGAACCTCCTCGTTCGCCATCAGGTCGAGGTACCGCTGTCGCTGGCGAGTTTCCACGTCGGTCAGGCCGTGGAACTTCTCGGGCGGCGCCCGCAGCGCCTTCGTGATCAGCTGCCACGAGGTCGCCCCCACCGTCGCCTCGCCCGTCCGGGTGCGCATGGGCGTGCCCTGGACGGCCACGAAGTCCCCAAGATCGAGCAGCTTCAGCCGCTCGTAGGCGTCGTCGCCCACCAGGTTGCGGCGCAGCAGCGCCTGCAGCCGGCCACTGCCGTCGAGCACGTCGAGGAAGCTCGCCCGGCCCATGCCCCGCTGCGCTACCACCCGCCCCACCACGGCCACGGGATCGAGGTCCGGCTCAGCCCCGCTCTCGACCCCTTCCAGCATGCCGATCACCTCGGCGTTCGTGTGCGTGCGCTCGATGCGGGGCGGGTAGGGGTCGTGTCCCGCATCGCGGAGTTGCTCCGCCCGCTCGATGCGCTGGGCGCGCAGGCTCTCGGCTCCGGTCCCCGCCGGCTCGCCTTCCATTGCCTGTACGTCCTGTTCCTCGCCCATCCTGACCTTCGTCCTGATTCTCGCAGCAAAGAGGGCCGCGCGTTGGCGACCCTCACCGGTTGTGACCGTGGCGCCGCCCGGGTTAGTCGATATCGAGCACCTTCAGCTTGATGGTGCCGCTGGGAACCTCGATCTCGACCTCCTCACCCTTGGAGCGCCCCAGCAGCGCCGCTCCGATAGGCGATTCGTTCGAGATGCGGCCTTCCGCCGCGTTTGCTTCCGGCGGCCCGACGATCTGGTAGTGCAGCGTCTTGCGCCCCTGCCGAACCTTCACGCCGCTGCCGACGACCACGCGCGAGGCGTGGTGCGCTCCCTCTTCGTCGATGATGACCGCCCGCCGCAGGAGATCCTCGACGTTGAGGATCTTCCCCTCGAGCAGGCTCTGCTCCTGCTTTGCGTTGTCGTACTCCGCGTCGTTCTGGCTCGTGCCCAGCTCGCGCGCCTTGTGAATGTGGTCCGCGACCGTTTTGCGATCCGACTTCAGGCTCTCCAGCTCCTCCTGGAGCCTGGCGACGCCCTCCTTCGTCATCGGCACTGGTTCTTGAGGCATGGTTCGCGGCCCTTACGCACACGAGCCGCCTCCTGTGGAGGCGCCTCGCGGAGGCCACAGTATACCGCAACGGGCGCTCGCTCCTCCCCCTCTGGATGTAGGCTGCCGGTAGGGGATAATCCGTCTCGATGCGTGCCGCCCTGGTCTCGATCCGCGCCGCCGGAACCGATCGTCGTCGAGTATTCCGGGCGATGCTGCCGTGATCCGGCCGGGCCCTCGCCGGGGCTACGCCGGGGGGGCGGTGCAGGGCGCGGCCTTCTCCGGTGGTCGGGGCAGGCCCTCCCCGATGCGCTTCATCGTGCTCGCCCTCATTGCCGTCGCCGTCCTGGCGATCGGCATCCTTTCCTGGTTCTTCTTCGGTCGCGGCTCCTCCGAGTGCTCCCGGGACTACTGCGAGGCCACCCTCGCCACCATCGAAATCCCCGCCGACTTCGAGCAGCACAGCAAGCTCTTCGAGCGGAATCCCGACGCCGACCCCCTCGCCGATGGCTTCGACCTGGAGGTCTCGATTCCCCTGGAGCTGCCGACCACCGACGATCGTGGCCTTGGCATCTACGGCTACAACACCGAGAGCCAGATCTGGGAGCCCATCGCCAGCATTGTGCTGGACGAGACCGGCGAGGTCGCCACCGGCCGCTTTGCCGATCCCCCGCAGTTCCTTGCGGTCTTTCGCAGGCTCAACGAGGGGCGCCAGGTGGTCGCCTACCTGAGGCCCGGCGATGCGCTCCACCCCACCGCCGCCCTGCTCGCGACCGTGGTGCACACGTTCGATTTCACCCCTGCTCCCGATGGCTCGCTCCAGGGCCAGCCGAGTCCCCGCCCGGTGACGACCGCCGTGCACTATCCCGTCATCTCCGCCTCCTCCGAGATCGACGGCTCCGTTCCCAACGTCGACAACATCCTCTCCACGGGCGCGGACCGCACCAACCATGTCCGCCAGATCCTCCAGCGCGTCGCCGCCCACCGGCTCGCCGGCATCGACATCGCCTACCTCGATCTGCGGGCCGACCACCGAACCTCGTTCACCCTGCTCATCTCCGAGCTCGCCGAGGGGCTGCACGCCCAGGGCAAGACGCTGACGCTGACGCTGCCGGCGCCCCTGAAGGGCATCGATCGCATCGATGAGGGCGCCTACGACTGGGCCGCGCTCGGCCAGTCCGCCGACCTCATCAAGGTCGCTCCCATTCGCGACCAGAGCACCTACCGCCTTCACCTCCCGGAACTGCTCGAGCACATCACCGGCCTTGTCGACCCGGCCAAGGTCATCCTCACGATCACCCCATACGCCTCCGAGAAGTCCGCCGATGGCGTGCGCAGCCTCACCCTTACCGAGGCGATGACGGTCGCCAGCAAGCTCGCCATCCGCAGCGAGAACATGGAGGTCGGGGGCGACATCCAGGTCGTGGCCGTCAACATCGATCGCGACGAAGGACTGAGCGGGCTCCGCTGGCAGCCCGAGACCGCGACGGTCGCGTTCACCTACAAGCTGAACGGCGGCCGCACCGTCTGGCTCGAGAACATTTTCAGCGCCGGCTTCAAGCTCGAGTTCGTGAGCGTGTACGGCCTCGGCGGCCTTGCCGTGGAGGACTCCAGCGCCGACATCTTCCTCGGCAACATCTGGACCGCGGTCGAGCCCTTCGTGGCGTCCGGCCAGCCGGTACTGCTGCAGCCCGACCAGGACGAGCTCCTGCCCCGCTGGGAAGTCACGGCGGGGAACCTCGTCGGGGGCGAACGCGGCCTCGTCACCTGGCAAACGCCCCTCGAGGCCGGCTCCTACACCGTCACCCTCACCCTCAGCGATGGCGTCGAGCGCTTCGAGAGCCGCATCGTCCTCTATCTCGAGTCGCTGGAGGACGAACCGGTAGAGGAGACTCCCTGAGTGGCCCAGGCGCGTGTCCGCGTGACCGGCGGCGCCCTCAAAGGCTTCCAGCTGGCCGAGGCCGGCGGCGCCCGCCTGCGCCCCACCAGCGCCCGTGTGCGTGAAGCCATCTTCAACGTCCTCGCCGCCCGCATCGAGGATGCCGCCGTGTTGGACCTCTTCGCGGGAACGGGGGCGCTCGGCATCGAGGCGCTCAGCCGGGGGGCCGCCCGCGCCGTCTTCGTCGAGAGCCACCGCCCCGCCGCCCGCGCCATCGTCCAGAGCCTCGCCCGCGCCAAACTGGCGGACCAGGGCTCGGTCGTCCGCGGCGCCC
>DAOUID010000172.1:0-5487 GCA_034428315.1 Dehalococcoidia bacterium | reverse complement strand
CTCCGAGGAGCTCCTCGATCTGGCCGAGGTGGGCGGCGTCGTGGCCGGCCCAGATCTGGACGAACCGGGCGACGGTGATGCGCTCGTCGCGGGGACCGGGGGCAGTGCGCTCCCAGTCGGCGTCGCGCATGGTGGCGATCAGGTTCATGGACGCCTGGCGCTGCAGGGCGAAGTCGCTCAGCAGGACGCTCTTCTCGTCGCGTTGGCGGTTTCGGTCTCGCTCCCACTGGTCCGGGGGAAGGAAGTAGAGGGCGGGGTCGGGTTCCGCGAGGAGGCGCTCCAGCCCCACGCGGAACTCCAGCATCTCGGCGTCGCGCAGGTGGGCGAGGACGGTGCGGGCGGACCACTCGCCGTCCGGGGCGGCGTCGAGAGCCTGGTCGGTAGCCTCGACGGTGAGGTGAGCGAGCTTGCTGGGGGTGGCGACGAGCTGGCCGAGGGCCTGCCCGGTGGGAGTGTCAGGTGGCATGGGGGGATTCTAGCGGTCGGGCGGGAGAGCGCCTGAGGCTGAGCCCCGCGATAATCGCGCGATGCAGCCAACGGAACGGCGCGTCCAGGCGAACGGCGTCGAGCTCGCCTACTTCGAGCGTGAAGGTCCGGACGCGACGGTGCTGTTCGCCCATGCGACCGGGTTCCATGCCCGCTGCTGGGACGCCGTCGCCGAGGCAATCGACCAGCGCAGCATCGCCATCGACTTGCGCGGGCACGGACGCAGCGAGAAGCCGGAGCCGCCCTACCCGTGGAGCGACGTCGCCGACGACGTGGCCGCGTTCTGCGAGGCGCTCGACCTGCGCGGCGCGATCGGGGTGGGGCACTCGAAGGGCGGGGCGGCGGTCGCGGCCGCCGCGGCGCTGCGCCCGGGCACGTTCGCGGCGTTGCTGCTGGTCGACCCGGTGCTGATGCAGCCGTCGCTGTACGAACGCGAGCCCGCGTTCGAGGCGGAGCACTTCGTGGCGCGACGTCGCAACGAGTGGTCGTCGGCGGAGGAGATGATCGAGCGGTTCGCCGATCGGGACCCGTTCAAGCGCTGGGAGCCACGGGTGCTACGGGACTACTGCGAGCACGGCCTCCTGCCGGCGCCCGACGGCGAGGGCTACGTCCTCGCCTGCCCGCCGCTGGTCGAAGCGGCCGTGTACGCCGGGAACCGGGCGTGGGACCCGTACCCACTCCTGCGGGAGCTGGACATCCCGGTGCGCATCCTGCGGGCGCCACCGCCGACGCCGGACCAGCAGTGGAGCATGATGGTCTCGCCGACGTGGCCGGGGCTGGTGGGGGAGCTGCGGAAGGGGGAGGAGGTCGTGCTGGAGGAGCACAGCCACTTCATCCCGATGGAGGCGCCGGGGCTGGTGGCGGCACATGTGCGGGAGCTGGCGGCGAAGACCAGAGCCTAGTCGCCACCGCCCCCGGCGTTGTCGCCGCTGCCACCGCCTCCACCGCCGCGCCTTCGGCGGCGCCGCCTGCGCCTGCGACCGCCGCCCTGGGGCTGGTCGCCGGACGCGTTGGCGGGGGGAGAACCCTGAGACTGCTCGCGGGCGGGCTGGTCGGGGGAACGGCTCCCGGAGGAGCGGCGGAAGACACGGCCGCGGGGGGCATCGCCGGACTGCTGGGGCTGCTGCGGGGACTGGCGGTTGCCGCCGCCCCGGCGACCGCGTCCGCGGCGGCGGGAGGGGCGGGAGCGATCGCGACCGGGGGCGTCGGTTGACTCGCGGCCGAGCTCGATGGGCGCCGCCTCGGGCATGGCGGCGACCGCTTCAAGCTCGGGCTCGGCTTCTTCTTCGGGCTCGATGAGGCCCTGGGCGATGGCTTCCTCGCGGGTGATGCTTGGGGGCGGCTCGGCGTTGCGGGCGGAAGGGTCCCAGCGCACGACGAGCCCGAGGTCGCGGTCGCCTACCTCGATGCGCTGGCCACCGACGTTGAGGGTGACCTGCCGGCGAAGGACGTTGATCCCGACGACCTTGCCCTCACCCGTGGGGGTGCTGCAGCGCTGGCCCATACGGGGGAGGGTCTTCTTCATCTCCTTGTAGCCCTCTTCCTCGTAGGAGAGGCAGCAGAGGAGGCGTCCGCAGAGGCCGCTGATCTTCTCGGGATTGAGGGGCAGCTCCTGGTCCTTGGCGAGGCGGATGGAGACGGAGGGGAAGGTGGCGAGCCAGTTGGAGCAGCAGAGCTCGCGGCCGCAGATGCCGTAGCCGCCGGCGAGGCGGGCGCGGTCGCGGGCGCCGATGCGGCGGACGGAGGCGCGCACGTCCCAGCGCCGTCCGGCGCGGCGGGAGAACTCGCGCTGGCCGCCCGTGCCCTCGCCGCTGACGAGGAACGTGAGGCGCTCGCCGTCGAGCGTGAACTCGGCGCGGTCGACGCGGCCTTCGAGGCCGGACTCCTCGGCGAGGGCCCGGGCCTCGGGCAGCAGCTCTTCGGCGCGGGCGGCGAGGGAGCTGGCGTGGACAAGGTCGTCCTCGGTGGCGAGGCGGAGGATGGGGTGGAGGTTGTCCTCGCCGAGCTCGTTCACGACGACCTGGTCGGGAGAGATGACGACGCGGGCCAGCTCGGGCCCGCGGTTGGTCTCGACGATGACGGATTCGCCGACCTCGAGGCGCATGCCGGCGGCGTGGTAGTACTCGATGGGGCCGGCGTTGCGGAAGCGGACGCCGGCGACGTTTTGCCGGGGATCGGTCACGATTCGTTCTCGTTTCGGGAGGGGGCGGGGGCTCCCTCGGCGGCCAGTGTAACCGCGGGGAAGCGGAGGAGCATGAGCTCGAGCGCCATGCGGGCGACGACCTGGGCCTCGAGGTCGCGGCGCGCCTCGGCGACCGCCTGGAGGGCCTCAAGGGCTTCGCGGGCGCCGTTCTCGGCGGCGACCTGGTCGCGCAGGCGGCTCTCCCAGTAGGTCTCCCAGACATCCAGCTCGGTCAGGACGAGCTCGCGGTCACGGCGCCAGCGCTCGGCGAGGTCGCCGGCGTAGGTCATACGCTCGGCGGCGCGGGCGCCGGCAAGCTCGGCGCAGCGATCGAGCAGGCGGCCACGGTCGTCCATGAGGTCGGGCTGCTCGGCGAAGGCGAGGGCGTCGGCGGGACGGCGGCGGGCCTCGGCGGCGGCGCGCTCGGCGACCTCCGGGGGGAAGCCACGTGAGCGCAGACCGTCGGCGATGGCGTCGTCGGGCACGAGGGAGACGGCGAGCGTGCGGCAGCGGCTGCGGATGGTGTCGAGCAATGCCTCGGGGGCGGCAGTGATGAGGATGAGGACGGTGGCGGGCGGGGGTTCCTCAAGGGTCTTGAGGAGGGTGTTGGCGGCCTCCAGGCCCATGCGGTCGGCGGGCTCGATGATGATGACGCGGAAGCGACCCTCGAAGGGGTAGCGGGAGACGGACTCGATGAGGCCGCGCACCTGACAGATGCGGATGTCGCGGGAGTTGGGGTGGGGCTGGTGGCCTCCGCCGCCGCGGCAGAAGCTGTCGCCGGGTTCGAGATGGAGGACGTCGGGGTGGTTGCGCTCGGCGATGAGGCGGCAGGCGCGACAGTCGTCGCAGGGGCGGCCGTCGAGTTCGGGTGCCTCACAGTTCAGGAGGGCCCCAAGCTCAAGGGCGAGGAGGGTGCGTCCCGTGCGGGCGGGACCGTTGAAGAGGAGGGCGTGGGGAGGCTCCGCCATGGCGGCAATGTTGCGGAGGGCGCGGCGCAGAGCCTTGTGCCCGATGATCCCGGCCATCGAGCCAGCTTACCAGCGGCGGTGGGCGGGACCGCGTGCATCAGGCAGGCCTTTGCTATCATCCACTTCGTATGTCTAGCAGCGTCGACGCCGCGAACCCCGAGGTGATCACGGGGGAGCCCGAGGCCTCGGATGAGCGCGATCTCGCCTGCGACGACGTCATCGCCCGGTTCCGGGAGGACGTGCGGGCGGGAGCGCACTGGTTCGAGGCCCTGCTGGATGCGATCGGGCGGTGGCGGGCGCCGGGTGAGACACACGGCGGCCGCCGCTTCGACTACTTGATCGGGGGCGAGGCGTTCGACTGGCTGCTGCTGGCGGAGCGGCTCGTGGATGAGATTCCCGAGATGGCGCCGGCGAACGAGGTGGAAGCGCTGCTCTTCACGGGGCGGTGGCCGATCGAGCTGGACGACGACGAGTTCGCGGCTCGGCTCGGGGCGGCCAAGTACAGCGCGCACCTGAACTACACGTACGGCGTGCTGGTGGAGCAGGCGCTGCAGCTGGGGGTGGAGGAGGAGATCCACAAGGAGAACCACTCCAGCCCCTGGGGCGACGACATGCGGGCGCACGAGGGGATGTTCCAGCGGGTCTACGGGGCCGACCGCGAACACCTTCGCGCGGCCTACTACGAGCAGACGGGCATGATGCTGGAGGAGGACATCTCCCTGAGCGAGTGGGAGACGTTCGTCTACTGGCTGTTCAAGCAGCGATTGAAGCGGCAGGACAAGGCGCGGGTCGCGAGCGACACGCGGAAAGGGCTGGCGCAGCTCTCGCGGATGGAGCTGGCGGTAAGCGAGCGCCGGCGCGGCGTGCGCCTGAGCGAGGACGAGTTCAGCAAGCGGTACGTGCCGAAGACGGGTCAATCGAGGCGGGCCGTTTGACCGGGGCCGGGCATGGCCGTACCTTCCGTTTCGCCTTGCGTACCTCCTTCTGGCAGCGAACGTTCGTGGTGGCGGGGCTCGTCGCGCTGATGAGCGTGCTTGCGCTGGGGAGCGCGGCGCCCGGGCTTGCGGCCCACTCTCCCGCGATGGGCCAGGGCGCGCCCGCGGGCAGCGCCTCCGAAGCGCCCTCCACGCCAACGACCGCCAATCCTCGTCCCCAGGAAGGCGACGAAGAGGCAACCGCGAACGACCCGCAGTACGCCGAGCGCGACACGAGCACCGACAACACGTGGATCGTCCTGGCGGTCGTGATGATGATCGTCCTGACCGTGCTCGGATTCGGGCTGGCGGCGCTGGGCCTCAGCGCCGAGTAGGCGTCCCCTCTTCCCTTCCCCCTATTCGTCCCCGTGGAGTGACTCGCCCCGGTGCAGGCGCGCCGCGATGTCGAACGTCTGGAGGCGGGAGCGGACGGTGGGGGAGTGGGCGGTGAGGAAACGCGCGACGCCGGTGAGGATGTGGTCGCCCTCGGGGCGCCCCGCGAAGTGCTGGTACTGGCGGACACCGGCCTCGTAGATCTGGAACTCGTGGAAGGTCGAGTCCTCGCGCAGGAGCGCCTGTCCGAGCACCTCGATGGACTGCTCGCGCCAGTCGGCGGCGAGGAGGTCGGCGAGGATGCGGGCGGTTTCGTCGACCTGGCCCTGGACGTCGAAGGCGGGTAGGAGCGCGTCCGGCAGGAGGGGATCGCCGGAGGGGGCGGGATGGGGCTGCCGGGGCACGTTGAGGAAGCGCTCGAGGTAGACCGACATTGCGCCGTCGAAGATGCCGCGGGCGAGGAGGTTGGAGGGGGCGCGCCGCATCGCCTGGTCGACCGCATTCGCATACGTGAACGAGTGGTGCACGGTGTCCCAGTCCCCGA
>DAOUID010000171.1:0-10107 GCA_034428315.1 Dehalococcoidia bacterium | reverse complement strand
TCCGACGGCCCCGCCCGTGACGACGGCGGCCTTCCCCTCAAGCAGCATGGCGTACCTCCCCTTCTGCTTCGAAAGCGCGCCGATTCTGGCCGATCGCGCGCCGTCCCGCCACGGGTGTGCGAGTTGTGGGCGGGCCACCGCGTAGACTCGTCGCCCATGCCCGACGGCCGCATCCGGGCTTTCCGCGCCTTCCGCCACCGGAATTTCCGTCTGCTGCTGGCGGGCACGGTGCTCGTGGGGCTCGTCCAGCCCCTCCACTTCGTCACCCAGATCTTCTGGGTGCAGCACGCCTACCCCGAGAACGAGATCATCTACACGGGCGTGCTCATGGGGGCGCGCGGTGTCGCCACCCTCGCCTTCAGCCTCATCGGGGGCGCCATCGCCGACCGCTTCGAGCGCCGGCTCGTGCTCCTCGGCTGCGAGTCGGCCTCGCTCGTCCTCAACGTCTTCGTCGCCCTGCTGATGCTCATGACCCCCTTCGGCGGGGCCACGATCGTGGGGGTGGCGGCGCTCACCTTCCTGGCCGCCGCCACGCAGGCCATCGACCACCCCGCGAGGCAGGCGAGCCTGCCCGCGGTGGCCGGCCGCGACGACCTCAGCAACGCGATCAGCCTCAACTCAGCCGCCCAGCAGCTGATGATCCCCATCACCATTCCCATCGCCGCGGTCCTCAACGACGCGTTCGGGCCCGGAGTGCTCTATGCCGGCTCGCTGGTCACCTGGCTCGGCATCCTCCCCCTCATCGCCATGCTCGACTACCGCAGCCGTGGCGCCGCCGCCGGCCGCCAGATGCTGAGCGCGGTCGTCGAGGGCCTCCAGTACACCCGCCGCCACCTTGTGATCCTTGGCGCGGTCGCCCTGGTCTTCGTGATGCACGGTGTGGGGATGCCGGGCGTCGGGCACCTCGGCATCCTCTGGGCGACCAACATCCTCGAAGTCGGCGGACAGGGCTTCGCCCTCATGGCCTTCGGCTGGGGAGTGGGCGCCGTCGCAGGCTCGATGTACTTCGCCCAGCGCCCGGAGGTCGCCGGCCGCGGCTCCACCCTTGTGCTGGGAGCCCTCGGCTTCGCGGCGGCGTCGATCGTGTTCGCCCACTCCCGCTCCATCGAGCTGACCGCCCTCGCCAATGTCGGGCTCGGCGTTTCCCTCTCGGCCTCGACCATCAGCGCCTCGGTGATCATCCAGCAGACGGTGGCCGAGGGCGTACGCGGACGGGTGCTCGGGCTGTTCCCGCTCACGAACGGATTCGCCATGCTCCTCACCCTGCCGATCAGCGCCGTTGCCGAGGGGGCCGGGCTCCCGATTGTCGTCACGGTGCTCGCCTGGGCCACGCTCGCCTTCTCGGCGGCGATCGTGCTGGCCCTCCCCCAGGTCCGCCGCGTCCGCCCCGATCCCACCTACTCGACGGCGCCGGGGTAGTTGCGAGCCTTGTAGTTTGGCGGTCACAAGAGAACGTCCGTAGACTCGCGTGGCTATGGGCCGGGTCCATGTCTACGCCGATGAGTCGGGGAATTTCGACTTCAGCCTGGGCAGGGACGCCAGCCGGTACTTCGTCCTGACGACGGTCACCTTCTTCGACGATCGTGGCGCTCGCTCTGACCTGGACGAGCTGAGGCATGAGATGGCCTGGTCAGGGCTTGGGTTGCCCGAGCACTTTCACGCCTCCGAGAACTCGCAGGACATTCGTGACCTGGTGTTTGAATTGCTCTCTCGGCACGACTTCCGGGTCGACGCGACCATTCTGGAAAAGAGAAAGGCGAATGACCGCCTGAGAGCGTCTGATGTCACCTTCTACAGGTATGCATGGTACTTCCATGCGAGGCACTTCCTTCCCGCGATCGCCAGGTCTGGCGAGGACATCCTTCTTGTCGTCGCATCAATCGGAACCAGGAGGAAGCGTCAGGCCTTCCGAGCTGCGGTGGTCGAAGCCATCGGCCACGTCCAGCTGCCCTCTGACGTCAGAACAACCCATTGGAGCGGCGCCTCGGACATCGGGCTCCAAATCGCTGACTATTGCTCGTGGGCCATCTTCAGGAAGTGGGAAAGGCAGGACGACCGTTCGTACCTGCTGATTGAAGACAAGGTCCGCCAGGAGCACGATCTCTTCGCGTCCGGCGAGCAATCCTTCTATTAGGGTCTTAACGATAGGCGGGCCGCCTATCCTCCAATGGAGGAAGAGCCCAGGGGCTCTTGTCGGTCGGCCCTGAAACGGCTTCTATCGTACCACGGCCGGCAGCCCCTACCCCGCCACCGCCGCCTCCCCCTCACGGGGCCGGGCCGCGAACGTGTACTCCCCGTTCGCATGGTCGACGGTGATGCGCTGGTTCTCGCCGAAGTCGCCCGCGAGGATGCGCCGCGCCAGCTCGTTCTCCACGCGCCGCTCGACCGTTCGCCGCAGGGGACGCGCCCCCAGCTCCGGGTCGTAGCCCTCGCGCACGAGCTCCTCCCGCGCCGCCTCCGTCAGCTCGATGTCGATCTCGCGGTCGGAGAGCCGGCCGCGAACCTCGGCGACGAGCAGGTCGACGATCTCCGCCAGCTCGTGCGTCGTGAGCGGCTCGAACACGATCGTGTCGTCGATGCGGTTCAGGAACTCGGGCCGGAAGTGCTCGCGCAGGGCGCGCTCCACCGACTCCCGTACCTGGTCCGCCGCCCCGCTCTCCTCGCTGCGCTGCGTGAACCCGAGCGTGAGGCGGTTCTGCGCCCCCGTGCCCAGGTTGCTGGTCATGATGATGACCGTGTTGCGGAAGTCAACGGTGCGGCCGTGCCCGTCCGTCAGCCGTCCGTCGTCGAGGATCTGGAGGAGCGTGTTGAACACGTCCGGGTGCGCCTTCTCGATCTCGTCGAACAGGATCACGCGGTAGGGGCGCCGCCGCACCAGCTCGGTCAGGCCGCCCGCCTCGTCGTAGCCGACGTAGCCGGGAGGCGCACCCACCATGCGGCTCACCGTGTGCCGCTCCTGGTACTCCGACATGTCCAGCCGGATCATCGCCTCCTCGTCGTCGAACAGGCACTGCGCCAGCGCCTTCGCCAGCTCCGTCTTCCCGACGCCCGTGGGCCCGAGGAAGATGAACGAGCCGATCGGGCGCTTTGGGTCCTTCAGGCCCGCGCGCGCCCGCCGCACGGCGTCGCTGAGCGCCTCGATGGCGCGGTCCTGGCCCACCACGCGCTCGTGCAGCGTCTCCTCCATGCGCAGCAGCTTCTCCGTTTCCGTCTCCTCGAGCCGCGAGACGGGGATGCCCGTCATCTGCCCGACCAGCGAGGCGATGTCATCTTCCGAGACGCGCAGCTCCTCGGGCCGCCCCTCGGCGTCCTCCGCCCGCAGGCGCGCGTACTCCTCCTGGAGCTGGAGCACCTCCTGCTTGATGCTCGCCGCGCGCTCGTGGTCCTCACGTTCCACGGCCGCGTCCGCTTCCGCCGCGAGGGCGTCCAGCCGCTTCGCGATGGCGCGCACCTCGGGCGCCGTCTCCTGCGCGTCGATGACGTGCTTGCTGGCGGCCTCGTCGATCAGGTCGATCGCCTTGTCGGGCAGATGCCGCTCCGTCACGTAGCGTGAGGAGAGCCGCACCGCCGCCTCCAGCGCGTCGTCGCCGATCTCCACCTTGTGATGGTCCTCGTAGCGCGACCGCAGCCCCTGCAGGATGGCAATCGTGTCCTCCTCCGAGGGCTCGTCCACGTACACGGGGGCGAAGCGCCGCTCGAGGGCGGGGTCCTTCTCGATGCGGCGGTACTCGTCGAGCGTCGTCGCGCCGATGGCGCGCAGCTCGCCCCGGGCGAGGGGAGGCTTCATCAGGTTGCTCGCGTCGATGGCGCCTTCCGCCCCGCCCGCGCCCATCACGGTGTGCAGCTCGTCGATGAACAGCACGATGCCGCCGTCGCTCTGGCGCACCTCCTCCATCACCGCCTTCAGCCGCTCCTCGAACTCGCCCCGGAACTTCGCCCCGGCGAGCAGCGCGCCCATGTCGAGCGCGCGCAGCGACTTCTCCTGCAGGTTCTCGGGCACATCCCCCTCGGCGATGCGCTGGGCGAGCCCCTCGACGATCGCGGTCTTGCCCACGCCCGCCTCGCCGATGACGACAGGGTTGTTCTTCGTGCGCCGGTTCAGGATCTGCATCACCCGGCGCACCTCCGTGTCCCGCCCGATGACGGGGTCGAGCTTCCCCTCCCGGGCAAGCTGGGTCAGGTCGGCGCTGTAGCGCTCGAGGCTCTGGTAGCTGCTCTCGGCGGTCGGGCTGGTCACGCGGGCGCTGCCCCTGATCTCGCGCAGGGCGCTGTAGATGCCCTCCTTCGTCACGCCGAACTCGGCCAGCAGGCCGGCGGCGCCGCTCTCCTCGTTGTCGGCAATGGCGATGAGCAGGTGCTCCACGCCCACGTAGTCGTCCTTCAGCCGGTCCGCCTCCGCGTTCGCGACCTCCAGCATCCGCACCACCTCGGGGGTCGTGTAGATCTGGACGACGTCCTGCTGGAGCGTCGGCTGGCCCTTCAGCACCTCGTCGACGCGCGCCTTCAGCCGGGCGACGTCGACATCGAGCTGTTCGAGCACCTGCAGGGCGAGCCCGCCGTCGAGTTCGGAGAGGGCGAAGAGGACGTGAGGGACGCCCCACTGGTTGTGGCGGCGCGTGCGTACGGCCTCCTGCGAGGCGGCGAGCACCTGCTGGGCCTGCTCGGTGAATCGGTCCTGTCGCATCATGGTGGTCACTTCTCCTGCCCCGCGGGCGCGGGGTCTTCCGGGGTGGGCGGTAACGGTTGGGCTAGCGCGCGGGACGCCCCTCGCTGTCGACGGCGGGCGCCGGAAGCCGTGTCCGGCGAAGCGTGTCGAGCTCGGCCTTCACCTCGTCGAGCTCGGCCTGGAGGGTGCGGAGCTGGTCGCTCATGCGCAGCACCACCTCCACCCCCGCGAGGTTCACGCCCAGCTCCTCGATGAGGCGCTGGGCCTGGCGGATACGGTGAATGTCGGCGTTCGAGTACATGCGGATGTTCCCGCTCGTGCGGTGCGGCCGGATGAGCCCGGCGCGCTCGTAGTAGCGCAGCGTCTGCTGGTGCAGTCCCACCAGCCGCGACGCGATCGAGATGACATAGCAGGGCTCGTCGTCGCGTACGGGCTCGTCGGGTGGTCGTCGGCGGGGCATCGGTTCGTCCTTCCTGGCTAGCCGGCCGCCTGCGCGGCCGTCGTGTCGTCGCGCAGCTCCTCGAGGAGGGCGCGCTCGCGGTCGTTGATTTGCTCGGGCAGCACCACGCTGACCCGCGCGAACAGGTCGCCGCGGCGGTCGCGCTGGCCCAGGACCGGCATCCCCTTCCCGCTCAGGCGGATGCGCCGCCCGTTCTGGGTGAGGGGCGGGATCGTGAGCATCACCCGGCCCGTGAGCGTGGGCGCCTCCACCTCCCCGCCGAGCACGGCGTCGAGGTAGGGCACCGGCACCTCCACCGTGAGGTCGTCGCCGCTGCGCTCGAAGCGGGCGTGGGGGAGCACCGTGATGAGCAGGTAGAGGTCGCCGCTGGGACCGCCGCCCGTGCCCGGCCGCCCCTCCCCCGCCATGCGCACGCGCGAGCCGGTGCGCACCCCGGGCGGCACCTTCACCTCGAGGCGGCGGGGCTTCAGCGCCTCCCCGGCGCCCCCGCAGGTGTGGCAGCGGGCGTTCCCGATCGCGCCGCTCCCGCCGCAGATGCCGCAGGGCTCGCTGCTCTGCAGGGCGACCGTGCGGGTGGTGCCCGCGGCCGCTTCCTCCAGCGTCACCTCGGTGGGTGACTCGATGTCCTGGCCGCGGCGAGGGCCCCGGGGTCCGCCCCCGAAGATGCCCCCGATCCCCCCGAACACGCTCCCCAGATCGAGGTCGCCGAAATCGCCGCCGAAGGAGAAACCGCCGCCGCCGAAGCCGGCCTGTGCGCGCTGGCGCTCCATCTCCTCGATCTGATCGGCCTGCTCCCAGCGGTCGCCGTACTTGTCGTATTTCGAGCGCGTGTCCTCGTCGGAGAGGACGTCGTAGGCGCCCTGGATCTCCTTGAAGCGCTCCTCGGCGCCCGTGTCGTTCGGATTCACGTCGGGGTGATAGCGGCGCGCGAGCTTCCGGTACGCCGAGCGAATCTCCTTGTCGGAGGCGCTGCGCGATACCCCGAGGGTCTCGTAAAGGCTCCTGGCCATGGTAGCTACATTATATCAACTAGAGTCGTAGTTAACAACAAAAGCGCAGAAGGGAAGCTGATAGGATCTTTATCAGACCTGGTGCGCCGGATCGCCGGGTCCGGGAAATGCCCGGGCCGGGAGGCACAGCAAAGCGGGAGGCATTCGCCTCCCGCTTGCCGTGAAGTCCGGTGGACTGCTGGAACTAGGCGCCCACTTCTTCCGTGATGTCCTCGACGACGACCTTGTTCGTCGCGTCGACATTGATGCGGACGACCTTGCCGTCCTCCAGCAGGGCCTCGACGTTCTGCTGGTGCGAACGCCAGCCCTTGGGGAAGGCGTACCCGTTGTCCTCGAGCGCCTCGAGGAAGAAGTAGCTCATCGTCATCGGGGCCAGGTAGAAATCCGTGCTGTCCATTTGCGCTCTCCCTCGTGGCTCGGCCGCTCCGGCGTCCGAGCGCGCCCATTATGGCGATCCCGACGCCTGCTTGCCACGCCGCGCCGGGATTCGCTCACGCAGCCGGTACGGTAGCACTCCCGGGGCCGTTGGTCGCCCCCTCGCGCCCCTCCCCGCAGCAAGGGGAATTGGTAAGCGCGCCGCATTGTGCGCGGAGCCCCGCGGCGGTATTCTCGCTCGTCGCGGAGGGACGTTTCGCAATGGCGAGGTTCCGTTCCATCCTGGCCCCGGTGGTGGATGACCCGGCCAGCCTTGAGGCCGTCGCCGTCGCCGCCGCACTGGCCCGCCAGGCGAAGGGCGTCCTCACCCTCCTGCACGTCATCGAGGTCGAACGCAGCCTGCCCGTGACCGCCGACATGGACCTCGAGGCCCAGCGCGGCGAGGAGCTGCTGCGCCGAGCCCGCGCCCTGGCCGAGCGCGACGGCAACGGCGCCCGCATCGAAGACGAGCTCCTGCAGGCGCGTGTCGCCGGCCCCGCCATCGTCGAGGAGGCGGAGGCGCGGGGTGTCGACGTGATCATGCTGGGCGTGGGCTGGACGCCCCTCCTCGGCCAGTTCGAGGTCGGCCCCACCGCCGGCTACGTGCTCAAGCACGCCTCCTGCAACGTCTGGATCGTGCGCGAGCCCCTGGAGGTGGCAACGTCCGCCGCCGGGAAGACCGCGGCCCGCCGGTGAACGTCGTCATCATGGGCTGCGGGCGCACCGGCGCCGCCATCGCCGGGAGCCTCGACCGCGACGGCCACCAGGTCACCGTGCTCGACCTTGACGCCGGCCAGTTCCGCCGCCTCCCCGACTCCTTCGGCGGGCGCATGGCCGTCGGCAACGGCATGGATGCCGAGGTCCTGGAGCGCGCCGGCGCGCGCGAAGCGGACGCCTTCGTCGCCGTCACCCAGGGCGATAACCGCAACTACTTCGCCAGCCAGCTCGCCCGCGAGATCTTCGGCGTCAAGGACGTGGTTTGCCGCACGAAGGACCCGGAGCGCGGCGAGATCTTCGGCCAACTCGGACTCCAGACCTACAGCCCCACCAGCGCGGGAGCGGAGGCGATTCTCGCCATGCTGCCCGGCTCGGGACCGGCCTGAGCCGTGTACGTCATCATCGCCGGCGGCGGCAAGGTCGGGTACTACCTCGGGCGCGAGCTCCTCAGCGGCGATCACGAGATGCTCGTCATCGAGCGCAGCGCCTCCCGCGCCGCCGAGATCAACGACCTGCTCGAGGGCACGGTCCAGCAGGGAGACGCCTGCGAGGCCTCCGTGCTCGACGGCGCCGGCATCGCCCGCGCCGACCTCGTCGCCGCCGTCACGGGGGACGACGAGGACAACCTCGTCGTCTGCGAGATCGCGCGCTACCGGGGCGTGCCCCGCGTGCTCGCCCGCGTCAACAACCCCACCAACGCCCGGCTCTTCGAGAAGCGCGGCATCGAGACGACCGTCTCCGCCACGGAGGCGATCCTCTCCCAGATCGAGCAGGAGCTCCCGGTCACCTCCATGGTGCCCGTCATGCAACTCCACCAGGGCCTCGAGCTCGTGGAGGTGCGCCTCTCCGAGACCTCGCCGGTCGTGGGCCGCACGCCCCGCGAGGTGCTGCTCCCCCCCGAGTCGCTCATCGCCCTCATCGTCGATTCCGGCGGCGTGCCCCGCGTCCCGGGCGCCGATACCACCCTCACCGTCGGCGATGCCCTCGTCGTCGTGACCCGAGCGGAGAGCAAGGGAATGCTCCAGGAAGCCCTCATCGGGGGCGCGCATGGGTTCGACACCTGAGCCGGGAGGGACTGCGGTGAAGGTCGCCTACCTCGGTCCGCCGGGCACCTTCGGCGAGGAGGCCGCGCGTCGCGCCGCCCCCGGCGCCGAGCTCGTGCCCTGCCCGACGCACGGCGCCGTCGCCCGCGCCGTCGAGTCCGGCGACGCCACCGCGGGCGTGATGGCCGTCGAGAACGCCCTCAACGGCTCCGTCGCCGAGACGCTCGACATCCTCATCCACGAGACGGCGCTGAAGATCCAGGGCGAGCTCGTCCTGCCCGTCGTCCACAACCTCGTCGCGAGCCCGGGCACGGCGCTCGACGGCCTCGAGCGCATCTACTCGCATCCCCAGGCGCTGGGCCAGTGCCGCGCCTACCTCGAAGAGCGCTGCCCCGCCGCCCAGCGGGTGGCAGCGCTGTCCACCGCCCAGGCGGTGGAGCTGGCGGCGGCGACGCCCGGCGCGGCCGCCATCGGCACGCTGCGCGCCGCCGAGCTCTTCGGCGCCGAGGTGCTCGCCGAGAGCATCCAGGACCAGGACCATAACGCCACCCGCTTCGTCGTCATCGGCGCCGAAGAGCCCGAGCCCTCCGGCCGCGACCGCACCTCGATCGCCTTCGAGTTCAGCGACGACCACGCAGGCCTCCTCGCCGCCGCGCTGACGGAGTTCTCCGGCCGCGGCATCAACTGCAGCAAGATGGAGAGCCGCCCCACGCGCGCCACCTTCGGCGAGTACATCTTCCTCATCGACTTCGAGGGCCACGCCCGCGACCCCGAGTGCGCCGCCGCTCTCGACGGACTGCGCGGCATGACGAGCATGCTCAAGGTGTTCGGCAGCTACCCGCGGGCGAGCGATGACTAAGGGCCTGGCGATCGCGGCCGCCGCGGCCGTGCTCGGGCTGGCCGCCGTCGCCTGCGGCGGCTCAGACCCGGCTCCGGCTCCCGCCCCCGCCACCGAGCCCCCCGCGACCGCGGCCGCTTCCACCGCCGAAGCAACCCCGGCCACGGAAGCCGCCGGGACCACCACCCCATCCGCCACCGCGCCCCCCGCTGCCACCGCCACGGCCGCCCGCTCGGAGCCTTCGGAACCCGGCGGGGAGGGGGAGGTCCCGCTGGAGATCGTCACCCTCCTCTTGCCCGACGCCATCCCCGCCATCGATCGGCCCCGCATCATCTCCGCCGAGGAGGGCGACGCCCAGCTCCGCCTCAGCGACATCGTCATCGGCGTCTCCATCGACGGGCAACACCGCGCCTACGGAGCCGCCTTCCTCAGCGCCCACGAGATCGTGAACGACACGCTGGGAGGCCGGCCCATCGCGGTCACCTGGTGACCGCTCTGCTTCACGGGCATCGTGTATGCCCGCGACGTCGGAGACGAGCTGCTCACCTTCGGTGTGTCGGGGAAGCTCATCATGAACGCCCTCGTCATGTTCGACCGCCAGACCGACACCCTCTGGAGCCAGTTCCTCGGCAGGGCGGTCGAGGGGCCGCTCTCCGGTACGGACCTTGAGGTCGTACCCGCCGTCCTCACCCGCTGGGAGAGCTGGCGCATGCTCCACCCCGAGACCACCGTCCTCGACCAGGGCGGGCCCGTCATCGATGCCTACAGCGGCTACTACTTCCGCCCCCAGGCTGGCGTCATCGGCGAGCGCAACGAGGACGGCCGCCTCTTCCTCAAGGAGCTCGTGCACGGCGTCGTCCTGCCGCAGGGCCGCAAGGCCTACGCCCACCGCGACCTCGCCGAGGCTCTGGTCGTGAACGACCTCATCGGCAACCAGCCCGTGTTCGTCGCCTGGGACG
>DAOUID010000170.1:0-21067 GCA_034428315.1 Dehalococcoidia bacterium | reverse complement strand
TTCCAGCAGGTGGCGCAGCCGAGCAGGGACCTGGAGCGCTCGGTGGCGTTCTACCGGGACGTGCTGGGAGCGCGGTACGTCGCGACGTTCGACCCGCCGGGGCTGGCGTTCTTCGACATCGGGGGCGTGCGGCTGATGCTGGACGCCATCCCGGGCGCGATCGAGCACGAGGGTTCGCCGCTCTACTTCCGCGTGGACAACCTCGACGCGGCCGTGGCGGCGCTGCGCGAGGCGGGCGTGGAGGTCGAGCAGGAGCCGACGATGATCGCTCGCGACGATGCGGGCAATTTCGGCCCGATCGGCTCGGAGGAGTGGATGGCGTTCTTCCGCGACCCGGACGGGAACATCCTCGCCTTCGCGGAGACGCGCGCGCCCTAGCCCTGACCCGACTCCTGTTGCCGGTCCGCGAGGCGCGCCTCGCGGGGCTGGTCGAAGATGATGCGGCGGAAGGCCTCGCCGTACTCGAAGTCCTGCTCCCCGGCGGTGTTGCGAGCCATCTCGCTCGCGAACTCGGCGACCTCTTCGCTGAGCTGGCTGGGGTGAGCGGCGAGCGCCTTCTTCTTCAGCTCGATCGTCTCGGTGATGTCGACCCAGACGTTGGCGTTGGCGCCGGCGCCCGAGCCCATCCAGAGCTGTTTCACCTTGTGGGGCTCGAGGCCGTCGACCAGCAGCTCGGGGAAGGTGAGGCGGTCGCGGGCGCTGGGGAAGATGGCGTCGACGGTGGCGTCGCCGGCGGCGCGGTGGTCGGGGTGGTTGGCGTAGGCGTCGAACATGAAGCGGGCGGTGGGGTCGAAGGTGACGACGACGTCGGGGCGGTACTTGCGGATGACGCGGGTGAGGTCGCGGCGTAGGTCGAGGGTGTGCTCGAGGTAGCCGTCCTCGTACCCGAGGAACTCGAAATTCTTCACGCCGAGGATGCGCCCGGCGGCGCGCTGCTCGGCCTCGCGAATCTCGGCGAGGCGCGTGGAGGTCATCTCGGGGTCCTCGCTGCCCTTGTTGCCGTTGGTGATGACGACGTAGGTGACCTCGGCGCCACGGCCCGCCCACTTGGCGACGGTGCCGGCGACCATGAACTCGGCGTCATCGGGATGGGCGACGACGACCATGGCGCGGTCGGGCTGGAAGTCCTCGGTGCCGGGATCATCTTGCGTCATGGGGGTGCGTCCTCCGTTGGGGTGGTTTGTGGAGTGGGGGCTCCACGAGGTGTTGAATGCCGTTGGGGCTAGACCAAGAGATTGATGGTCTCGTGAAGTTCGTCGGCCCAGTCCAGTATGAGAGGTTGGGTACGAACCCCACCTAGCACTTTGGCGGGCGACACTAGCGCTTGCGTCGGGGTGTGTGTGGTTGGGAAGCCATAGGCACGAACCACACCCTCAGCCTGTCGCCTGCCGTCCAAGCTCCTGTGGGCACAAAAGTTTCTGAGGGTATGCATGTAGGGAAACAGCTTCGGGGCCAGGCTCAGGGCACTGCTGACCCTTCCGTAGTTGGATGCACCGATGGCTTCCAGCGATACCAGCAGGTTCCTCGTGCGCCCCCATGCGGGCTCGTCAGCCCAATCCCACGGGCCGGCACCGTTCTTGTCATCGTAAACATCCTTCTTACACTTCCTTATGGCGTGTCCGAGGGCCTCGCTGGTCGTTCGACATGGCTCAATCTCCAACGTCAGCGGCTGTCCTTCGCCATCGCGGGCACAGAAGGCTGTCGACAAGTACAAGCTCCTCGCAACACCGGCCCAGAGGTTGTCTAGCTCGACGACAGCAATAGCAACGCCTGGATCCAACCCTGTCCCAAACGCCCCTCCAACCTTCCTGTCGCTTTCATCCAGCACCCGCTCAACATGTGATCTCACCCGGGCGACCCTTTGAAGCCCAACTACCTTCAGCCGCCTCAAATCCTTCGTTGGGCGCACAACGGTCCCCTACTTCCCTTCACCCCTCAAGGCCACAGCGACTGCGTGAATCCTCGTTTCCCTTTGCTCCCTTGTGTTTGTCTTCGCCCTCGCGGCCTTCACGAAGTCTTGATGCTCGGTTGCTGCACTCCCCTCCTCTTCTTCATCTTGAGTCAAAGCATCCGCCAGCTCCAACAGCCTGTCTTCCGCCCCGTCGGCAATCCCCTGCCCTGCCTCGAAGCCTACTGCTCCAGAGATGTTGTCCCAGCCTTTCCCCACACCAATCACCCCCAGCAGCAAGGAGTACAAGTTATAGCTCTTTTTGACCACATTGGTCTCCTGGAGCCGATTCCATTCCAACACTTTATCGAATGCCATCCTGACAGCTTGTTCTATTTCTTCCTGCCTTGGAATGTCTTCCCTTTCGTAGTCTCTGTACAGGCTATTGAGCTTCCTAGCATCAGTAGTCTGGACACCTTCAAGAAGAGCATGGACGACTTCTGCCAACAGCTTCTGGTCGGCCATTCTCACTACTTTCTTCTCGGTGAGCGTATCGAGAAGGACCATACTATCTGAGTATTGCTCAGCCAAATGGATCATGAACCACTTCATGTTTCCTTGAAACTGGGCGTTCCGCTTCTCTTCTGAATTTAGTGGGGCGGTGAAGGAATTTATTCTCCTGAAGTACTCCCGAACATCTTCCTCGCTTGTCGCTTCAAACATGTCGAGCTGAAGAGGGTGGGATAGAAAGGCCTGTTTCAGTTCGTCGTCCAAGCTGGCAAACCGCTTACCCCGTGCGGGTACGAAGTCTAATGCCTGAGACAACCGGAGGTCATCGTTGAAGAAGTCCACGATAGCCTTCGTTCGCTGCTGACCATCAATTATGTACTTGATGGTCTTCTTGCTTTTGAAGTCAGTGGTCTGATGTAGGGCCAGCTTTGGAATCGGGAAGCCTTTGAGTATCGTTTCTATCAAGTACGACCGTGCTCGGGCAGGCCATACCTTGGAGTTACGCTGGTAACGACGATCAACAAGTACCTCTTTTCTGTTGAACGCACTGCAATACTCGGCGATCGTCCAGGTGATTGTGTTTGGCCGGACGTCCATCTGACTAGCGCCTCCTGAAGAAGAGTGCTGACTCTTGGGGAGTGTGACCGTTACGGTAAGCCTCGGCGCGAGGGTTGATCTGGGCCATTGTGCGTCGCGACGGGAATACGTAGGAGCGCTCCAAGCGCCACCCTTGCGACTGGAGCGCTTCCTCTGTCAAGGCAGCGAGGTCGATGTGGATGTCCTTGTAGAAGGAGTCCTGCACAACGAGCCCTATGGTGCCCGTCGAGGAAGCCGTACGGGCGATTTCCGCCAAGGAGGTCGCATAGCCGACGAGGTACTGGGCAAGCCACTTCCAGTAGTAGGTAGCTGAGGCCTTCGAGTCGTGAGCCTTGACGCCGTCCAGGAGGCGGATTGCGGCCAAGCCAAGGCTTGAAGCGCTTGGCGGCGAGGCCGGTACCGTAGTTGTGCCCAACAAGACCCTTCGCAATGCTGACTGCTCACCAGCGGAGAGACCGAGGGCGGAGAGTTCGACGCGGGTGGCGATCCCGTAGTCCAGCCGCGTGCAGTACGGCGGAGAGCCAAGCACGAGATCGGGAGTGAAGTCGTGCGAGGCCAGATCCATTGAGGTGCCGCAAAGGACTGCAGTTTCTACAGGGCAGTCTTCGCTAACGGGTGCGGCCTGCTGGGAGAGCTTCCGCAAGGTGTCGGTCATTTTCCGCCAGTAGAGCTTGGCGGCCGGGGCACCATGACGGGACTTGATCCACGTTGGATTGGATGCCTGCCAAGCCCTTGTGCTCTCACGCAAGAGCACAAAGAGGGCCGATATCCAGAAACACTTCACCGAGTCGAGGCCAGAGACCTCGGTCGCCGTAAACCGATTCGCTCCAGCAAGTACGCGCTGAAGGGCTCGAAACTTGGCAACGCTAGGCTTGTCGAACCACTCGAGAAGAGGGTCGTTCCCTGCAGGAGCCAACCGCATTACCCGCAGTTCAGGCAATGTGTTGGCCTGTTCCGCTATCGCATCCACATCACGGGGGGTCAGCAAAGCTGCCCTGGCTAGAACGACCATCGCCGGGTTCAAGTCCAACCCTAGCGAGACAAGCCCCAGTTCGGAAGCAACAGTCGTCGTTGTGCCACTTCCATTCCAAGGGTCCAAGACGCGGGTGCCATCGGGCACCCCGCTCAGAACGTCCAAGACGAAGGCCCGGGAGAAGCCAGGGTAGTAGCGGTAGTGAGTCGACTGACGAGGCAGCTTTGGACAGGAAACCTGATCCGGCAACGGCGTGCTGGCGACTTGGGTCATCGGAGGCACCTGCGCCGACAGTCTACTCGAATGTTCCGTACACCTACTCTCAATCTCCAGCGGCCTGATCGGCACCTCATGCAAGTCAGAACACGGCGATGGGGTTGACGGGCGAGCCCGTGCCGCCGCGCACGTGGAGGGGGGCGATGGAGAGGAGGAACTCCCAGCGGCCCTCCTCGGCGCAGGCCTCCGCGAGCGGGTCGAGGAAGGCGTTGTCGAGGAGGGGGAGCCCCATGAAGACGATGGTGAAGACGTGGACGGGGCCGCCGGGGGCGTCCTCGAAATCAGGGTAGGAGTGGGGGCGGGCGTCGAGCATGTCCCAGCCGAGGATGGCGGCGTCGGCCTGCTTGAGGACGGGGACGCAGTCGACGTGGAGGCCGGGGGTTGGGGGGGTGCCGGGAACCATGTCGGGGTTGGCGGCGAGGAAGGCGGGGCGGGCGCCGCGCACGAGCACGGCGTCGCCGGGGCGCAGCTCGAGGCCCTCGGCCTCGGCGGCGGCCTCGAGCTCCCAGCCGCGGGTGGGCCGGTCGGGAGTCACGAAGTCGGTACCGCGCAGGCGGGGGATATCGAGGAGGACGCCACGGGTGATGATGCCGTCCTTCCAGGCGGCCACCGCGCCGCTGCGGGCGCCGGCCGAGGTGACCTCCTCGGCCGCGTTCTTGCCGTTCCACATCTTCCCTTCCCAGAAGATGTGGCAGAGGGCGTCGACGTGGGTGGTGGCGTAGCCGTGGAAGACGAGGCCGATGTAGTCGGCGGAGGCGGCGGGGCCGATGGTCATGAAGTGCTGCGCGGGCCGCCAGTTGCCGGGGGCGCCCTGGGTGTTGAGGGGATAGGAGCAGGACACCGAGCGCCCGCTCTGGACGAGGGAGGCAGCCTCTCGGCGCTTCGCGGGGGTGATGAGGTTGACGGTCCCGGCGCTGTCGTCGGGACCCCAGCGGCCCCAGTTGCTGCAGGTCTCGAAGTAGGAGCGGACCTCCTCCTGGGTGGGCTCGGGGTGCGCGTCTGCAGGCATCGGTCCCTCCTTCCTCGCGGGAATCCTACGCATGTCGCCCGAATGGCGAAGGGGGTTCCGGCGGTCGCTCAGCCCTGGGGCGGCGGCGCGCGGAGGGGGAAGGTGGCGATGGTGTCGTGGCGGGCGCCGTCGGGGTGGAGGCGGCTGCGGACGAGGGATATCTCCGTGGTGCGCCACTCGCACTCGGGGATTTTGATCTTGCCCACGGCCACCTCGAGCTCGGCGCGCTGGCGGGTGCCCACCTCGTTGCGGACCCGGCCCAGGGTGAGGTGGGGGCGGAAGGGCCGCGTCTCGGGCTCGAAGCCGACGACGGAGAGGGCGCGGTTGACATCGCGGGCGAGGGCCTCGAGGCGGAGGACGTCGCCGGCGACGGCGGCCCACATCACGCGCAGGCCTTCGCGACCGCCGAAGGTGCCGATACTGGCGAGCTCGAGGAAGAAGGCCGAGTGGCGCACGACGGCTTCCTGGAGCGCGACCTTGACGGCGGGGATCTGGCGTTCGGGCACTTCCCCGAGGAACTTGAGGGTGACGTGCAGGCTGGACGGGTTGACCCAGCGCACGGCGCCGGCACTCTGCTCGCGCAGGTCGTCGACGAGGCCGCCGACGGTATGGCGGACGTCCTCGGGGAGCTCGCAGGCGACGAAGAGGCGGTGGGTCTTCTCGGCTGGGTCGGTCATATCAGCACAGCAGCCTGCGGGCGTTGGCGCCGGCGATGGCCTCGCCGGTTGCGGCGTCGAGGCCTTCAAGTATCCGTTTCAGCTCGGTGCCAGGCCTTCGCAGGGGGAAGTCCGAAGCGAAGAGCACGCGCTCCACGCCGGCCGTCGCCACGAGACGGGCGATCGTCCCGGAATCGTAGAGCAGGCTCGCCGCTGCCGTATCGAACAGCAGGTTGGGCACGGCTGCCCGAACCTCGGGCATGGAGAGGTAGAAGGAGGCGCCGGCCCCGAGATGGGCGCCCACCATCTTGACCTCGGGGGCGGCCGTGGCGACCTCGATCAGCTCGGCGGGGGACAGGCCGCCGTCCTTGCCGGGATAGCGGTGCCCGACCGGCTCGCTCGAGTGCCAGATCAGGGCGGCCCCGGCCTCGTCCGCGAGCGCGGCGAGGCGCTGCCCCGCCTCCCCGAGGGGGTCCCAGCCCTGCGTTCCCGGACGCAGTTCCCCGAAGCCCCGGGCGCCCTGTGCAAGCGCGCGTTCCGCCTCCCGCTCCCAGCCCGCACGGGCCGGGTTCACGGTCGCGAAGGGCACGATCGCGCGTGGCGTCTCGGCCGCGACCGCGAGGAGGTACTCGTTCTGCTCCTGGACCTCGCGCTCGTCCGCGAAGGCGAAGCCGAGCGCGACGGCCGCCTCGATACCGTCCTCGCGCAGGGCAGCGAGGAGGGCGGGGGCATCGGCGATGGTCGCCTTCGGGTCGCCGTAGATCTCGGCGAAGCCCGAGTCGCGGCTCGCGATGGCCTCGCGGTCCCGTGCCTGGGAGGGCGGGAAGAGGTGTGTATGGGCGTCGATTGTCACAGGGAGCGATCGTAGCAGATGGGGTAGGCTCAGCCCGTGGGGTTGTTCATCGAGGTGACCATCGAGGAGGCGGCCTGCGCCTCGCAGCCGGAGTGCCGCGAGTGCGTCCTGAGCTGCCCCGTCGACATCCTCGAACGGGAGGCGGGGGAGCGGGTGGCGCGGGTCATCGACGAGAACGTGGACGAGTGCATCCTGTGCGACCTGTGCGTGGTGCGCTGCCCGGTGGAGGCGGTGACGGTGACGAAACTGTACGCGGCGGGCTAGCTAGCGGGCTGAAGCGCGGACTTGGGGACAGGTACTTGCCAGCGTGCGATGGGTTCAAAAGCCGCCGGGGCCTCTCTATCATCATTGAGGAGCCACGCCTCCATCGCTTCCACGACATTTGCCCGCAGCTCATCGAGCGTCTCTCCGGAGGAGAGGCAGCCGGGCATTTCCGCGACATGCGCCCAGTAGCCACCCTCTTCGGCTTCGTAGACAAGCACCGTGACATCCATGCTGGACTCCTACTGGCTGATGGCCTGGCGGAGCCAGGCGATGTGGGCGCTCTCCTCGAGGGCGGTGAGCCAGTGGAGGGCGTCCCAGAGGGAGGCTCCGCGGGCGTAGGCGCCGTGGCCCTGGAGGAGCGCGACGCGGGACTCGCGCAGGGCGGTCGCGATCTTCTCCTCCTGCGTGGGGCCCTGGGCGATGACGGGAACGGAGGGGATGTGCATCTGCCCCTCCAGATCCTCGGGCTTGAAGACGTCGCGGTCGTAGGAGAGGGCGATGGCGTGGTGGGGATGGGCGTGGGCGATGGCGGCCGCCTGGGTGGTGGCGTAGATGGTCCAGTGGAGGATCGTGTCGCTGGACGGGGGAGGGGCCTCGTGGCGTCCGTCGGGGAAAACGCGGCTGATATCGAGGGGTTTCAGGTGGCCGAGGGCGGTGCCGGTGCCGGTAATCCACATGGCGTGGCCGTCGCGGACGCTGAGGTTGCCGCCACGGCTGCTGACCATGCCGAGCTGGTAGAGGTCGCGACCGACCCCTGCCAGCTCGCGCATCGTCGCCTCGGGAATGGCCATGCGAGGAGGATAGGCTCCCGCTAGACCTCGCGGAACTCGCCCTCGACGGTGCCCTCCTCGGCGCCACCGGCGGCGGCGCCGGGGTCGAAGCCGCCTCCGTCGGGGCCGTCAGGACCGGGGCCGCCCGCGTCCTGCTGGCCGTAGACGGACTCGCCGACCTTCTGGAGGGCCTGGGTGAGGGCTTCGAGGGCGGCCTGGATGCGCTCCTTCGTGGCATCGTCGTCGCCCTCGACTTCGAGCGCCTCGCGCAGGGCCTTGACCTTCTCCTCGACGTCGGCCTTGAGGGCCTCGTCGATCTTGTCGGCGTTGTCGGCGAGGGTCTTCTCGGCCTGGTAGGCGGCGCTGTCGGCGAGGTTGCGCAGCTCGATGATCTCGCGGCGGCGCTGGTCCTCCTCGGCGTGCATCTCGGCATCCTGCTGCATCTGCTGGATCTCATCCTCGCTGAGGCCGCTCGATGCCTGGATGGTGATCTTCTGCTCGCGGCCGGTTCCCTTGTCCGCGGCGCTGACGTTGACGATGCCGTTGGCGTCGATGTCGAAGGTGACCTCGATCTGGGGGACGCCACGGGGGGCGGGCAGGATGCCATCGAGGGTGAACTTGCCGAGCGACTTGTTATCGGGCGCCATGGGGCGCTCCCCCTGGAGGACGTGGATCTCGACGCTGGGCTGGTTGTCGGCGGCGGTGCTGAACACCTGGCTCTTGGCGGTGGGGATGGTGGTGTTGCGGGGGATGATGGTGGTCATCACGCCGCCGAGGGTCTCGATGCCGAGGGTGAGGGGGGTGACGTCGAGCAGGAGGACGTCCTGCACGTCGCCCTTGAGGACGCCGGCCTGGATGGCGGCGCCGATGGCGACCACCTCGTCGGGGTTGACGCCCTTGTGGGGCTCCTTGCCGAAGAACTCGCCGACGAGCGACTGGACGGCGGGCATACGCGTCTGGCCGCCGACGAGGACGACCTCGTCGACGTCGCCGGCTGCCTTGCCGGCGTCGTCGAGGGCCTTCTTCACGGGCTCGAGGGTTCCGCGCAGGAGATCGCCGACGAGCTGCTCGAGCTTGGCCCGGCTGAGGCTCAGGTTGAGGTGCTTGGGGCCGCTCGCGTCGGCGGTGATGAAGGGCAGGTTGATCTCGGACTGCTGGGCGCTGGAAAGCTCGATCTTGGCCTTCTCCGCCTCGGCCTTGAGGCGCTGGAGGGCCTGGCGGTCCTGACGCAGGTCGATGCCCTCGGCCTGGCGGAACTCGTCGACGAGCCAGTCGATGATGCGGTCGTCGAAGTCGTCGCCACCGAGGTGGGTGTTGCCGTTGGTGCTGAGCACCTGGAAGGTGCCGTCGCCGATCTCGAGGATGGAGATATCGAAGGTGCCTCCGCCGAGGTCGTAGACGGCGATGACCTCGTCCGCCTTCTTCTCGAGGCCGTAGGCGAGGGAGGCGGCGGTGGGCTCGTTGATGATGCGGAGGACGTTGAGTCCGGCGATGCGGCCGGCGTCCTTGGTCGCCTGGCGCTGGGCGTCGTTGAAGTAGGCGGGGACGGTGATGACGGCCTCGGTGACGGTCTCACCCAGGTAGGCCTCGGCGTCGGCCTTGAGCTTCTGCAGGATCATGGCGCTGATCTCGGGCGGGCTGTGGGCGCCCTCGCCCATGGTGACCTGGACGTCGCCGTTGGAGGCAGCGCTGACGGCGTAGGGCATGGAGCCGGTGCCGCGCTGGACCTCGGCGTCGCTGTACTTGCGGCCCATGAAGCGCTTGATGCTGTAGACGGTGTGCTCGGGGTTGGTGATGGCCTGGCGCTTGGCGACCTGGCCGACGAGGCGCTCACCGGACTTGGTGAGGGCGACGACGGAGGGGGTGGTGCGGGTGCCTTCGGCGTTGGGGACGACGGTCGGTTCGCCGCCTTCCATCACGGCCATGGCGCTGTTGGTGGTTCCCAGGTCGATTCCCAGTACTTTCGGCATGTTCGTTCCTCCTGGAGGTGGTCGGTGGTGTGGCGGGGCGGTCAGGCGCCCTCGTTGTCGCTTTCGGTTTCGGTGTCGCCGGCCGGCTCGGGATCGCCGCCCTCACCCACGATCACCATGGCGGGGCGGATGACGGCGTCGTTGAGGGCGTAGCCCTTTTGGACGACGTGCAGGCAGACGTTCTCGGGGCCGGGGGCGCGGCCCACGGCCTCGTGCCGGGTGGGGTCGAAGGCCTCGCCCTCGGCGGGCACCTCGGAGACGCCCATGCTCTCCAACAGGCCGTCGAGCTTGCGCTCGATGGCGAGCACGCCCTGCACCCAGTTGAGCCCGGCGAGCGTGCTGTCGAGCGTTTCGACGGCGCGCCCGAAGTCGTCGCGAATGGGGAGCAGGTTGATGACCATCGCAGCGCCCGCGAGGCGAGCCTGCTCGGAGCGCTCCTGTTCGACGCGGCGCTTGTAGTTGGCGAGGTCGGCGGCGGCGCGCTTCCAGTTGGCCTCGAAGCGCTCGGCGGCAGCCTGGGCGGCTTCGAGCTGCTCCTGGAGGTCGTCCGCCGGCGCCTCTTCGGGCGCGGCCTCTTCGCTCTCGGGCGCGGGAGCGCCGCTGTCGTCGTCCATGCGCGCGGCGGCGCGCCGATCAACGAACCTGGGCGCGTCGCTGTCGCTCATTGGTCCTCCCCGGAGGTCTCGGCCGTGCCCGCGTCGCCGTAAAAGCGACGCATGAGCTCGGTGAGGACATCGCTCACGTAGCGCACGTGGGCAACTGCGTCGGGATAGTCGAGGCGGGTGGGGCCGAGGAGGCCGATGAGGCCCCCGGCGCCGCCGGTGGGGCCGTAGCGCGAGAGCACGAAGCTCATGTCGTGGTAGGGCTCGGCGGGGTTCTCGTCGCCGATCACGATGGCGACATCGTCGCTGCCCAGGGCGCGCGCGGGGATGGCGCGCTGGAGGCGGGAGGTTTCGACCGCCTCGAGGGTATCGAGCAGGCGATCGCTGTCGCCCTCGTACTCGGGCTGGCGGAGCAGTTCGCGGACGCCCTCGATGACGGGCGTCTCGCTGGCGGCGTCCTCCTCGCTGCGGAGCAGGACCACGACTTGCTCCACCACCTGCCGCTCGGTGGCGGCGGTGGGGGGCGTGCGCCCCTCGATCTCGGTGGCGGTCTTGCCCGCCAGCTGCTGGTTGAGGCGCCCGGCGAGGCGCGTGAGCTGGTCCTGGGTGGCGGCCTCGGAGAACTGGAGGGTGTGCTGGAGCACGGCGGCGTCGTTCATGACGACGACGAGGAGGGCGCTCTCGTCGGTCAGGGCGACGAGCTGGAGCTGCTTGAGGCGAACCTCGACCATGTGGGGCGGGGTCGCGATGGCGGCGGTGTGGAGCGAGTTCGCGAGGACGCTCGCGGAGAGGGCGAGCCATCGCTCGAGGTCGACCGCGCTCTGGTGGAACTGGTGGAGGATCGTCAGCTCCTCCTCGCTGGAGAGGCGGCGCTCGCCCATGAGGGAGCCGACGTAGGTCCGGTAGCCGAGGTTGCTGGGCACGCGCCCGGCGGAGGTGTGGGGATGGGTAATCAGCCCCTCACCCTCGAGGGCGGCCATCTCGCTGCGAACGGTGGCGCTGGAGAGGTCGAGATCGTGGCGCGCGACGAGGGAGGCGGAGCCGACCGGCTGCGCGCTCTCGACGTAGTCCTCGACGATGAAGGCGAGGATCCTGGCCTTTCGCTCTGACAATGGCATTGTGAACCTTGCCGACCTATGTTAGCACTCTCGGGGCAAGAGTGCTAATGACTCGATCGGATAGACTCGACGCATGCCGATCGGGGTGCTGGGAGGCACGTTCGACCCGCCTCACCTGGGGCACCTGGTGCTGGGGGAGTGCGCGCGCGTGCAGCTGGGGTTGGAGCGCGTCTACTTCATGCCCGCGGGCGATCCGTGGCGCAAGGCAGGGAGCGGCGTGACCTCCGCTTCGCACCGGCTGGCGATGACGCACCTCGCGATTGCGGACAACCCGGACTTCCACCTGGACGAGCGCGAGGTCGAGCGCATCGGGCCCACGTACACGGTCGACACGTTGCGGGAGCTGCATGCGCAGGGGATGGACGACGTCGTGCTGATCCTGGGAAGCGACGCGCTGGCGGACATGCCGGCATGGCGCGAGCCGGACGTGATCACGGCGCTGGCGCGGCTGGCGGTCGCGCCCAAGGGAGCGGACGCGGGCGAGCGGGCGTGGCTGACGGCCCAGCTGGGGCTCGACGCACCACCGAGCGTGGTGGAGATGCCGCCGCTGCCGGTCAACTCAACGCTGGTGCGGGAGCGCGTGCGCGAGGGGATGTCGATCCGCTACCTCGTCCCGGCAGCGGTGGAGGAGTACATCGAGCTGCACGGGCTCTACCGGTAGCGCTCGCGCAGGCTCGCCTCGAGCGCAGCGGGACGGATGGGGGCGCGGGCGATCTCCTCGTGCTCCACGGCGATCACGGGGACGGCGTAGCGGTAGCGAGAGCGGAGTTCCGGGTCGGCGTCGATGTCGACGGCCTCGATCGTGAAGCCGAGGGTCGCGGCCAGCGCGTCGAGGAGGGCGCGGGCCTCGTCGCAGAGGGGGCAGGCGGCGCGGGTGTAGAGGGTGACGGGCGGGGGAGGGGTCATGCCGGGGAGGGGGCGGAGTCGTCCTCGGCGGGTTCCTCGGGCGGCGGGCCGAGGACGCGGTCCTCCCAGGCCTCGGTGATCTGGCCGGGGAAGCGGCGAATCACCCCCGCGAGGATGAAGGCGAGGCCGATGATGATGGCCGCCACGATCTGGGGGACGGGGATGCCGTCGATGGTCTGCTCGTCGATGCGGAACTCGGAGAGACCGAAGCGCATGACCGAATACAGGATCATGTAGCTGCAGAAGAGCCAGCCGGGCACCTTGATGAACCGGCGGGCGACGAAGAGGAGGATGCCGAGGATAACGAAGTCGCCGACGAGCTCGTAGCCGCCGGCGGCGGGATGCACGGACTGGCCCAGCTCGGCGAGTGTGTTGGGGTGCGTGTAGACGAAGGCCCAGGGGAGGTCGCTGGCGGTGGCGAGGTGCTCGCCGTTGATGAGGTCGCCGATGCGGCCCAGCCCCTGCCCGAGGATCATGCCGGGGGCGGCGGCATCAAGGCAGATGCCGATGGGCCAGCGGTGGAAGGCGCCGTAGATGACGCCCCCCAGCACGCCCCCGATGAGGCCTCCGTAGAGGGTGATGCCGCCCTCGGTGATGTCGGTGACGATGGCGGCGAGGTCGTTCTCGAAGCGATCCCAGTGCTCGAAGACAAAGAAGAGGCGCGCGCCGACGATGGCGGAGACGACGGAGACGAGGGCGATCTCCTGACCGACGTCGGAGGGGACGCCGTCGACCCGGGCGAGGTACACGGAGAGGGTGACGCCGCAGATGATGCCGATGGCGGTGAAGAGACCGTGCCACGTGATCGTGAGCCCGAAGATCGTGCCGATGTCGGGGTCGATGTCGATCGTGATAGAGAGAAGGAGGGCTACGGCCGAGAGGTCCATCGGCGGGTATCGTACGGCGCGGTTCGCTCAGGGGCGAAACGGTTTGCCGCCGGTTCGGGCGAGGCCGTAGGCTTGCTGGCCATGTCAGGCATCTCGAGCATGGAAGGCAAGACCGCCCTCGTTTCGGGCGTCTCGAACGACCGCTCGATCTCGTGGGGCATCGCGAAGGCGATGCACGAGGCGGGCGCGCGGGTGGCCCTCTCCTACGGACCGATGATGGAGAAGCGCGTCCGCCCGCTGGCGGAGAGCATCGGCTGCGACTTCGTGGAGTACTGCGACGCCACGAGCGACGAGAATATCGAGGCGCTCTTCGCGAAGCTGGCGGATCGCTACGGCACGATCGACGCGGTCGCGCACGGGATCGTGGGGGCGAAGCGGGAGGACCTCTCCCGACCCTTCGTCGAGACGAGCCGGGACGGCTTCCTGCTCGCGCAGGAGCTCTCGGTGTACTCGCTCGTGGCGCTGACACGGGCGGCGCGGCCGCTGATGCCGGAGGGCGGGAGCGTGGTCACGCTCTCGTACCACGGCTCGCAGAAGATGATGCCGAGCTACAACGTGATGGGCGTGGCGAAGGCCGCGCTCGAGTCGGCAGTACGCTACCTGGCCTCGGACGTGGGGCCGCAGGGCATCCGCGTCAACGCCATCAGCGCGGGGCCGGTGCGCACGCTCTCGGCGGCAGGGGTGGGGGAGTTCCGCAACCTGTACAAGGTGTTCCCGCAGGTGACGCCGCTGCGCCGGCACATCTCGATCGAGGACGTGGGTGCGGCGGCGGCGTTCCTGGCGAGCGACGCGGGAGCGAACATCAGCGGCCAGGTGCTGTACGTCGACGGCGGGTTCAACACGCTCGGCATGGCGATGCCGCCGGACGAGGACGAGGGCTAACAGGCCAGGCATGAAGGCGATCGTCATCGAGAAGACCGACGGCGGGGGCTCGCTCGTCTACCGCGACGTGCCCGACCCGATAGCAGGACCGGACGACCTGCTGGTGGCGGTACGCGCCTGCGCGCTCAATCGCGCTGACGTGCTCCAGCGGATGGGCGGCTACCCGCAGCCGGGCGTGAAGCCGGAGTTCGAGATTCCCGGACTGGAGTACGCGGGCGAGGTGGTGGAGGCAGGGTCGCGCGTGGAGGGGTTCGCGCCCGGCGACCGGGTGATGGGGCTGGTCGCGGGCGGGGGATACGCGGAGCTGGTCAGCGTTCCCCAGCGGCTGGCGGTGAAGGTTCCGGACTCGCTCAGCTGGCAGGAGGCGGGGGCGACGCCGGAGGTGTTCATCACGGCGCACGACGCGCTCCTGCAGTGCGGCCTGCAGGCGGGCGAACGCGTGCTCATCCACGCGGTGGGGTCGGGCGTGGGGGTGGCGGGAGTGCAGATCGCGAAGGTGATGGGCGCCTCGCAGGTGTTCGGGACGGCGGGGAGCGCGGGGAAGCTGGAACAGGCGGCGGCGCTGGGGCTGGATGTGGGCGTGAACTACCGCGAGCAGGACTTCGCCGAGGTCGTGCGGGAGGGCACCGCCGGTGCCGGGGTCGACGTCGTCCTGGACGTGATCGGCGCGGACTACTGGGAGCAGAACCTGCGGGCGCTTGCACGGCAGGGGCGGATGGTGGAGGTGGGGCTGATGAGCGGGGCGGACCTGAAGGGCGCAAGCCTCGGGCCGCTGCTGATGAAGCGGCTGCAGGTGCGAGGCACGACGCTGCGCGCGCGGCCGCTGGAGCAGAAGGCGGCGGCCACGCGCGCCTTCGAGAAGAGCGTGCTCCCGCACATCGCCTCGGGGCGGATCAGGGTCGTGGTGGACAGCGTCTACCCGCTGCGAGAGGCGGCGGCGGCGCAGGCGCACATGGAAGAGAACGCCAACTTCGGCAAGATCGTCCTGGAGCCGTAGGCGCTACTCGACCGGCTCGTACCAGCCCGAGCCGAACAGGTGACCGTCGCGCCGGATGACCCACGTGTGCTTGCGCTCCAGCCGGCCCGTGTCGGGATTGACGAAGACGTAGCTGACCCAGCCGCCCTGCTGCCCCACGGCCACCATGTCCCTGCCGAACTCGTAGCCGTTGACGTCGGTGCCGAGCGAGTCGAGGAGGTTGCGGCCGCGCACGGCGGGGTCGTAGTGGGCGATGAGGGTTCCTTCGGGATCGCCGACAAAGACGTACCAGGGACCGTCGAAGCTGTCGGGGGCGCTGTGGCGCGCGACGACGGCCTCAAGGCCCTCGCTCTCGTAGTAGGCAAGGGCGTCGAAGACGAGGAGGCGGGTGTAGGCGGCGGGGTCGGCCTTCGTGGGGAGGGGCTCGTACCAGCCGGAGCCGATGAGGTAATCGCCTCGGCGAACGACCCAGGTGTGCTTCAGCTCCTCCTCGCCCGTGTCCGGGTTGGGGAAGACGTACTGGACCCAGCGCCCCGCCCTCGTGGTGGCGAGGAAGGCGGCGCCGTAGTCGAAGCCGCGGGCGTCGATGCGATCGCGGGTGGTGCCGACGAGGCTGGGGATGACCGGGTGGGCGACCGTGTAGAGCCCATCTTCGCGGTCCTCGAGGACGAAGACGTAGCGCTCACCCTCCGCGCTTTCGGGCAAGTTGTAGCGTTCGAGCACGGCCTCGATGCCCTCGTCGCGGTGCAAGGTGAGGGCGCGAGCGACGAGGAGTCGCGTGTAGTTGGCCTCGTCCTCGATGGTCGGGGCGGGCGTGTACCAGCCGGAGACGAAGAGCAGGCCGTCGTGCCTGACGGCGTAGTAGTGCTTGGTTTCCTCGACGGTGTGGAAGGGGTTGATCTCGTCGATCGGGGGCGCGGAGAGCGCATCGCGGACGAAGAGGCCGTCTTCGGTCGCGCGGAGCAGATCGCCCATGTAGTACCAGCCGCCGTCGTCGAAGGAGGCGGCGCCGTTGATGACGTCGTAGCCGATGAAGACCTCGGCGGGATGGGCGATCCCCTTCCCGGAAGCGGGGTCGATCACGAAGGTGTACCAGCGGCCGTCGTTGTTGGCCGGGTCGCTGAGCCAGGCGAAGGCGGCTTCGCGGCCTTCAGCCTCGTAGCGGGCGATGGCGGCCTCGACGTGCGCGACTGTGTAGGCGGCGGGCTCGCACTTAGTGGGGAGGAGCGGATGGTCGGCAACGCGATCCTCGTACCAGCCCGAGCCGAAGATGAGGTCGCCGCGCCGGACGACCCAGCTGTGCTTCAGCCGCTCCTCGCAGGTGGCGGGGTTGAGGATGACGTAGTCGACCCAGCGGCCGGCGTCGGTCGTGGCGAGGAACTCGACCCCGTAGTCGATGCCGCGCCGGTCGATGCGGTTCGGCACCGTGCCCAGCAGGTCGGGGCGTGTCGCGTTCGCGATGTTGTAGAGGCCGTCGGGCCGGTCCTCGAGGATGAAGACGTACCAGTCGCCATCGACACTGTCGCTGGAGCGGTAGTGGTCGAGCGTGGCCTCGCGGCCCTCGGCGTCGAAGCGGTCGAGCGCCTGCTGCACGAACGCCCTCGTGTAGGCGCCGGGCTCGGCCTTCGTGGCCGGCTCGGGAGCCGTGGCCGGCTGGTCCGCCGCCAGCTCGTACCAGCCGGAGCCGAAGAGGAGGTCGCCGCGCCGGACGATCCAGGTGTGCTTCTGCTCCTCCTGGCCGGTGACCGTGTTCAGGTAGATGTAGTCGACCCAGTGCCCCTCCTCGGGGGTGGCGGCGAAGGCGGCGCCGTAGTCGAAGCCGCGCCGGTCGATACGTTCCCGCGTCGTCCCCACCAGTTCCGGGCGGGTGGCGTGCGCGATGGTGTAGAGGCCGTCCGGGCGCTCCTCCCCCACGAACACGTACCACTCGCCGTCGACGCTCCCGGGGGAGTTGTAGTAGGCGAGGGTCGCTTCGAGCCCTTCGGCCTCGAAGCGGTCGAGGGCCTGCTGGACGAAGGCCTTCGTGTAGGCGCCGGGCTCGGCCTTCGTGGGGGCAGGGGCGGTGGCGGGTGCGGGCTCGACGGAGGTGGCCTCGTACCAGCCGGAGCCGAAGAGGTAGGCGCCCCGGCGAACGGTCCAGCTGTGCTTCAGCTCCACGCCGCCGGTCTGGGGATTGATGAAGCTGTAGGTAACCCAGTGCCCGGCCTCCGTCGTCTCGGCGAAGGCGGCGCCGTAGTCGAAGCCGCGAGTGTCGATGCGGTCGCGGGTCGTGCCCACGAGCTCGGGGCGGGCGGCGTTGGCGATCGTATAGATGCCGTCCTCGCGCTCTTCGAGCACGAAGACGTACCAGGGGCCATCGACCCGCTCGGGGTCGTTGTAGTGGTCGAGCGTGGCCTCGAGCCCTTCGGCTTCGTAGAACTGGAGGGCCTCGTCCACGAGCCAGACGGCGTAGTCGTCCGGGGCGGAGGGGGCGGGGGCACGCACCTCGTCGCGGTCGTCGCCCTGGGTGAACGCGAGGATACCGACGACGAGCGCGGCAGCGGCGAGGCCCACTCCGACCAGGACGAGGCCGGCCAGGACGTTCTGCTTCAGGTACGACATCTATGGTCCTTCAGGTCTATTGCTTCGTCTTGATACGGTATCGCGACACTTCGCTAGAGCGGAGTAAGGGCGCTCGCGCGCCTTAGCGGCGCGCCGCGTCGAGGGCGGCGTGAAGCTCGGCGAAGTGCCCGATGCGGCGGTGGGGGTGGGCGGGCGGATCGTCGGGGAACTGGAGCCGCTCGCGGTGGATCCAGACGCTGTGGATGCCCGCGCTTCGCGCGCCTCCGATGTCGGCGTAGAGGTTATCGCCGACCATCCAGGCCTCGTCGGGGGCGACGCCGGCGCCGGCGAGGGCCTGCCGGAAGACCCCGGGATCGGGCTTGCCCCGCCCGAACTCGCTCTCGATGACGATCTCATCGAAGTAGCGGCCGAGATTCCAGCGGCCGATCTTCTCGCGCTGCGTGTCGGAGGAGCCGTTCGTGACCATGGCGAGGCGGTAGCCCTGCTCGCGGAGCGACTCCAGCGTCTCGATCGAGTCGTCGAAGGGGGCGACTCGCTCCAGGTAGCCGCGAAGCGAGCGGTGGGCGATGTCCTCGGCGGGCGACTCGTCGAGGCCCAGGGAGAGGAGGGAGAGGCGCACGACGATGGTCCGCGACTCCAGCGGCTTCACCCGGTACTCGGCGACGGCCTCCTCGTCGGCCCAGAAGATGGCGCTCTCGCGGCGGATGGTCTCGCGTAGTACGCCGGCATCGCAGCCGAGGCCCGGGGCCACATCCGCGCAGATCTCCTCCCAGGAGCTGTGCATGGCCGAGTACATGTCGAGCAGGGTGTCGTCGAGGTCGAAGAGGACGGCCCGGGGGGCGGTCATGCGTCCCTCCGGCGCACGCCGGCCACGACTTCGACGCCATCGAGGGTGAAGGTCGTGCGCTGGACATCCTCGGGAGGCGCTTCCGTGAAGAGCTCGACGGAGAGGGTCTCGGCCTTCACGTAGTCGCCGTGAACGGCGAGGACGCGGGCGATGGCGTCGTCGCCGGCGCACCAGGTGGTAATGCGGTCGCTCAACTCGAAGTCCGCCTCGCGGCGCAAGTCCTGGATGCGGCGCACGAGCTCGCGCGCGACTCCCTCGTCGGCGAGTTCGCCGGTAATGGCGGTGGCGACGCCGACGGTGTAGCCGGCCTCGGTGACGACGGCGTAGCCCTCGCTCTCGCGCATCTCGACGAGGAAGTCGTCGGGGGCAAGATCGTGCCCGGCGACGGTCACGTTCCGGCCCGCGCGGACGGCGGCGGCGACCTCGTTCGCGTCGAGGGCGTCGAGGGCGGAGCGCACGGCTCCGACCTCGCGCCCGAGGCGGGGTCCGAGGACGGGGAGGTTCGGCTTCACGTCGAACGTGACGATGCCTGCCTCGTCCTCCAGCGTTCTCAGGGCCTTCACGTTCAGCTCCTCCAGCAGCAAGGGCTCCTGGCGGGCGAGGACGGCGCTCTCGGCCTCGTCGCGGGGGCGGACGAGCACCTCCGCGAGGGGCTGGCGGACCTTGAGCGAGGCCTTCGCGCGGGCGGCGCGACCCATCGAGGCGACGCGCTTCACAAGCTGCGTCTCGGCGTTCAACGACTCGTCCACGAACACGTCGCCGCCGGGCACGAGGGCGACAGGCTCGGGCCAGTCGGCGAGGTGCACGCTCTCGGGGGCGTCGCCGTCGATGGAGCGGGCGAGGTTGCCCCAGAGCTCCTCGGCGAGGAAGGGCGTGAACGGCGCCAGCAACCGCGCGAGGGTCGTCAGCGCCGTATGGAGGGTGAAGTAGGCGCTGCGCTTGTCGGCGTCGTCGCCGGAGACGCCCCGCCAGAAGCGGCGGCGGGAGCGGCGCACGTACCAGTTCGAGAGGTCATCGACGAAGGTCTCGATGGCGCGGGAGGCGACGGTCGGGTCGTAGTCGTCGAGGCCGGCGGTGACGCGCCCGGTGAGGGCGTTCAGCTCGCTCAGGAGCCAGCGGTCGAGCTCGGGGGGCTCGACCGCTGGGCGCTCGCGCGGGTCGAGGCCGTCGATGTTCGCGTAGCTGACGAAGAAGCTGTAGACGTTCCAGAGGGTGAGCTGGAAGCGCCTCAGGCTCTCGTTCATGAGGCGCACGCTGAAGCGGCGGGAGGAGCCTACGGGGGCGGAGGCGTAGATGTACCAGCGCACGGCGTCGGCGCCGAGGTCGTCGAGCAGGTCGAAGGGCTCGAGGACGTTGCCGCGGCTCTTCGACATCTTGTTGCCCTGCTCATCGAGGATGTGCCCGTGGCAGATGACGTTGCGGAAGCTGATCTCCTCGGGGGTCGCCTCGGAGGCGTTCAGAAGGGCCGCCTCGGCGTGGAGCGTGTAGAACCAACCGCGCGTCTGGTCGATGGCCTCGCAGATGAAGTCGGCGGGGAAGGCGCGGTCGAACTCGTCCTGGTTCTCGAAGGGGTAGTGCCACTGGGCGTAGGGCATGGCGCCGCTGTCGAACCAGGCATCGGCGACCTCGGGGACGCGGCGCATCTCGCCGCCGCAGTCGCCGGCTTCGCAGTGCAGGACGATGGCGTCGATGTAGGGGCGGTGGAGGTCGTCCAGCGACTCGGCGGCGGTGCGGTCGAGGGCGCGGTCGGCAAGCTCGGCGCGTGAGCCAACGACGGTGACGCTGGGGCATTCGCCGCAGACCCAGAAGGGCAGGGGCGTGCCCCAGTAACGCTCGCGGCTGACGGCCCAGTCGATGTTGTTCTCGAGCCAGTTGCCGAAGCGGCCGCGCTTGATGTGGTCGGGCTGCCAGTTGATGCGGTCGTTCCCCGAGAGGAGGCGCTCGCGCTGGGCGGTGGTGCGGATGTACCAGCTCGGCTTGGCGTAGTAGAGCAGGGCCGAGTCGCAGCGCCAGCAGAACGGGTAGGTGTGCTTGATGCGCTCGCTGCGGAGGAGGAGGCCGCGCTCGTCGAGGTCGCGGATGACCTCACGGTCGGCGTCCTTGGCGAACTGCCCGCCGCCTGGCAGCCCCTCCGCCATCGTGCCGTGGGTATCGATGGGCTGGGCGAAGAGGAGGGCGTGCTGCTTGCCGTCCTCGAAGTCCTCGCCACCGAAGGCGGGGGCGATGTGGACGATGCCGGTGCCGTCCTCAAGGGAGACGTGGTCGGCGACGAGGACGCGACGCAGGCCCTTGGTGGGTTCGCCGGCCTCCAGGGGGCGGAGGTGGCCATCGTCGCCGAAGCGGCGGACCGTGGCGCCGAGGTTCTCGGGGCGGTAGAGGGGCTCGTAGGCGAGGCCGACCAGCTCGGAACCGCGGAACGTGCGGAGGGCGGCGGGCTTCCCTCCGAGGACGCTCTCGGCGAGCGCCTCGGCCACGATGAGGCGCTCGCCCTCGTGCTCGTAGAGGCCGTAGGGGGCCTCCT